>JAUIJR010000024.1 GCA_030431075.1 Polyangia bacterium
GATGACGTAGAGGTGCGCGACCTCGACGACGACGGGCGGGCCGGCCGTCTCGGACTCGACTTCGTAGTGCACGGCGCCGGCTTCTTGCGCCAGCGAGGGGCTTGGCGAAAGCGCCTGCAGGCCGCCGCCGCGAACTTGGCTGTCGGCCTCGAGGACACGCACCTTGGCGCCCTCTTCGAGGCGCGCGCGGGCGCCGGGGGCGAAGGCCAAGACGGAGCGGGCGTCGGCGTCGGCGAGCAGGGGCGGCGTGCCCAAGCTCGGGCGGGCAGCGCTCGCGCGCGGGCTCGTTGGGGTCGTGCGCGGCGAGGGGGCGGCTTCGATCGAGGAAGGGGTGGCCGCGGGCACGCTCGACCCCGCCGCGAGGGTGTTCGGCTCGGGTTGGCGACCCATGGCCCAACCGGCCGCGGCGGCCATCCCTGCGAGCAAGGTGGCCGCGGCCAGCCCGATCCCGAGGCGGCTCCATCCGCGTGGCGCTTGGCTTGCGGGCGTCGCGGGAGTGCGGGGGCGCTCCAGCTCGGCCTCGATCGCGCGCCAGCTTCGTTGACCGGCGAGCTCGTCCCAGGGCGTCTCGATGCGCTCGGGCAAGGTGGCGTAGCGCGGATCATCCACGAGGGGACACCTCCGCTTGGGCGGCCGCGAGGGAGGCCGCGTGACCGGGGGGCAAGCGCCGGTCGAGGCGGGACTGGGCCTTTCGGATCCGGCGCTTCACGGTGGCGATGGAGACCTCGCACATCTCGGCCACCTCGGCCAGCGCGTAGCCCTCGACCTGCCGCAAGATCCACGGCCAGCGCAGCTTCTCTTCGAGCTGGGCGAGCGCTTGGTAGAGCACCTGCACGGGCTGTTGATCGCGGGGGTCCCCGCAGCGGGGTCCCGCCGAGAAGACGGCGGCGGCGACCCGGCGTCGTCGCACGCGCTTGCCGATCCGACGCTGGGCGCGGCGCACCGCGATGGTCACCAGCCACGGACGGATCCGCGAGGGATCACTGAGGGTGTGCAACCCGCGATGGGCCTCCAAGAAGACCTCTTGGACGGTGTCCTCGAGCTCGTCGTCGTCGCCGAAGACGCGGTAGGCGACGCCGGCGACGTAGCGATGGTGCCGCCGGTACAAGGCCGCGAAGGCCGATCGATCCCCCTCGCGGACCCGGGCGACCAAGGTGGCGTCGTCGTCCGGGACCAGCGCGAGGCGTCGGTCTTTGGCCGCGTCTCCCATCGCTTCTAGGGTGCCGCAGGCGCGAAGCGATCGGCTCAAAAAGGCCGGGGCGGCCTAGATTTCGGCCTCGGGCGGCTGCGCATAGGGCGCCGCCCGAGGCAGGAGAGGGGAAAAGCGGCGCGAGCGCGCTCAGGGCCCGTAGCAGGCCATCTCCAGGAAGCTCTGCTCAGCTGCGCAGGTGCCCATCGAAGGCGGGCCGAAAAAATGCGCGTCGAGCTCGGCGCAGCTCAGGCCGTTGAGACACCCATGCAAGGCGTTGAAGGCATCGAAGCAGGGCGGCCCGTGCGCTTCGACCTCGCCCGCCTGCTCGAAGCAGATGTCCATGCAGGTCATCGGATCCAGGCCCAGGGGAATGCCGCAGTAGGCGATCCTCCCGCAGTTTTCCAAGCACAGGTCCAAGCCCGGAGGCGGCCCGCCCGTGTCGTCGTTCCCGCCCCACGAGCTGCTGCCGCTCATGCCGTCGTCATCCATGCCCGTCTCGAAACCCGTCTCGAAACCCGTCTCGAAACCCGTCTCGAAACCCGTTTCCGGGCCGGTCTCACCGGTCTCCGTGCTGTCCACCTCGCCCTCGGAGCTCACGGTGGAGACCTCGCTTTCGCCCGCCTCTTGGCTCTCGCCCTCGTTTTCGACGGCCGCGGACTCGAAGAGCTCCCCGTGGGAGACACATGCCGCACATGCGATCAGCAGCCAGCTGCAGCGAGCAGCGAAGGAGGCGGCGCGCGTCGACACGCGGCCATGCTAGCGGATCTCTTGGCGCGAGGCGCAAACTCGGCGCCGTCGCCTTTTTGGGGAATCTTCGCGCCGCCTCTACCTTCCAAAGGTCATGGCGAAACGAGGCAGCTGCGCGAAGGGCCGCGCGAGCGCGAGGCTCGCCGAGCGACGCAGGTGCAGCTTTGTTCGCGCGCTGCTCCTCGGGCCCTTGTTGCTGGGCATGGGCGCGGTGGCCACCACCGGCTGCGCGCTGCCGAACTACACGACTCGCTCGCTCGAAGACGGCGGCGCGAGCTTGGTGCTGCGCTCGAGCGGCCTGGCCTTGGCCCGCGACGTCGATCGCATCTCTCATTGGGCCGGCGTGCGGGAGCTCGAGCTGCACATCGAGCGCGGCGCCGACTTGGCGCCGCTGGCCCGCCTCAGGCGACTCGAGGCGCTGAGCATCGTCCCCAGCGGCGGACAAGGGCGTAGCTCGCTCGCCCCGCTGCGCGGCCTCGGCGAGCTGCGCTACCTCGAGTTCGCCGGCTTCGAGGTGGAGGGCCTCGAGCCTCTGGCCGCGCTCGCCGAGCTTCGGCACCTCGACGTCTCGGACACGGGCATCGACTCGCTCGAGCCTTTGCGCGGCCTTCGTCAGCTACGGGTGCTGGCCGCGGCCGACAATCCGATTCGCAGCTTCGAGCCCCTGCGCGCAAAGACGGCCCTGCGCGCCTTGTATCTCGACGGCACCCAGCCCGAGGAGATCGATGCCCTCGGCAGCTTGCGGACCTTGCGGGTGCTCGACCTCAGCGGCGTGAAGCTCGAGGCCGTGCACAGCTTGGCCGGTTGCCGCGCGCTGACTTCGCTCGCGCTCGAGGGGGAGGGGCTGACGGACTTGAGCGCCCTGGGTGCGTTGACTTCCCTCGCCGAGCTCGAGCTGCCGCGCACGCCGGCGCGCAACTACGAATGGTTGCGCAAGCTGAGCGCGCTCGAGCGACTCGTGCTCGAGGGCAGCCGTTTCGAGGACGCCCGGGTCTTGTCGGGGGCGCAGGCCCTGATCGAGCTCGACCTCGAAGGCACGCCACTCAGCTCTTTGCGGGGCCTCGAGGACGCGCACGCGCTCGACTCCTTGGATCTCGCGCGCACCCGCGTCGAGGACCTCGCGCCCCTGCGTCGCCTCTTTCATCTGCGCAACTTGGACCTCAGCGGGACCCCGGTCAGCCAGATCGATCCCCTGCGGCGCCTTCACGCCCTTCGCTGGCTGCGCCTCGATCGCACGCAGGTGCGCGATCTGTCGCCCCTGGCCCAGCACGAGAAGCTCGAGTGGCTGGGCCTCGAGGGGGCGCCGGTCGAGGAAATGGGCGCGCTGGAGCATTTGGCGGCCCTGCGTGGCGTCGCGCGTTGATTCCGTGCGCGGCCCCAGTCGGCGGCGGCCGGGACCCTCGCGCCGAGGCCGGCGCGTCGAGTAGGATGCGCCGTGAGCGACGCACGCAGTTTGTGGGATCCCCAGTTCGCCGAGACGCGCGAAGAGATCCGCACGCGCCTCGCGTCGGTGGCCAACGAGTTGCGCGACGCCGAGCAGATCGCGGCCGGCATGAAGACCGACGATCTCGACTTGGCCGCGCAGGTGAAGTCGCTGGGCTTCGACGGTGACTCGGCCCGCGTCTTCGACTTGCTGCCGATGGTGCACGTCGCGTGGGCGGACGGCACGATCCAAGCCGGCGAGCGCGCCTCGATCATGGAGGTCCTCGATTTGCGCCAGCTCGGACCCGAGACCCGCGCCCACCAGATGATCGCGGCGCTGCTCGAGACCCGCCCGGCCGAGGTCTGGTTCGATGTCTCGGCGCGACTTTTACGTGAACTGTTCGAGACGCGACCATGGAACAGCCGCGCGTTGGTGGATCTGTGCGTGATGGTGGCGGAGGCCAGCGGCGACTTTCTCGGGCTCGGCGACGCGGTCAGCGACGAGGAGCGCACCGCTTTGGAGCGCATCGCCCATACGCTGGGAGACGAGGCCTACGCGGCCTTTCGGGCGCGACTCGAGCGATGAGCCGGCGTCCTTGACGCCGAGTGCGGTCGGGCACGCCGGGCGCCTTGGCCGCGCTTGCACCCTGGGGCCCCCTTGGCGAGCATGCGCGCTCGACTCGCGTCGGGCCTGGCCATGCGTACTTTGATCGAACGACCCCACTTTGCCGCCCTCTCTTTGCTGCTCTTGGCGACGCCCTTGTCGGCGTGCACGGGCGGCTCCGGGGGGGAAGGCGAGACGGGTGAGGAGAGCACGGGCGGCGACGGCGGTGATGGCGACGAAGACCCGCTCGAGGTGATCGAGTGCGGTGAGCTCCCGGCCACGAGCGCGCGTTGCGAGGTCACGAGCTCCGGCAGCGAGGGCCTGCTCTTGCAAGGCGAGGTTCTGGCCCCCGAGACCATCTACCGCGGCGGGCAAGTGCTGGTCGACGCGCGCGGACAGATCGCCTGCGTCGGCTGCGACTGCGACACGGCGGCCGGGGCCGAGACGGCCACCGTGGTGAGCTGTCCCGAGGCGGTGATCAGCCCGGGACTCATCAACACCCACGACCACATCACCTTCGCCAACAACCCGGCCATGCCCACGAGTGTCCGCTACGACCACCGCCACGAGTGGCGAGTGGGGGCCAACGGCAAGCCCGAGGTGCCCTACGACGGCGGCGCCTCGGCTAACGTGGTGCTCGGCGCCGAGCTTCGCTTTTTGATGTCGGGCACGACCTCGACGGCCTCGGCCGGTGGACGCGCGGGCCTCGTTCGCAACGTCGACACCAGCGGGCAGTACGGCGAGGTCCCGATCCCGCCGGCGAACTCCGACACCTTCCCCCTCGGCGACAGCAGCGGCGAGCTGCTCGAAAGCGGCTGCAACTACCCCAACGTCACGAGCTCGGGCTCGATCGCCGACGAGAACGCCTACTTGCCGCACGTCTCCGAGGGCACCAGCCTCGCGGCCCACAACGAGTTTTTGTGCACCTCGGCCGGCAACGGCGACGTGCTCGCGCCCCAAAGCGCCTTCGTGCACGCCATCGCCATCGACGGCAACGACGCGGCCGCCTTCCGCCCCGAGAAGGCCAAGGTCATCTGGTCGCCCCGCTCGAACATCTCCTTGTACGGTGACACCGCGCCGGTGACCATGCTCGACAACATGGGCGTGCCGATCGCGCTGGGCACCGACTGGGTGGTCTCGGGCTCGGCCCACATGCTGCGCGAGCTGGCTTGTGCCGACGAGCTCAACCAGACCCACTACTCGAACCAGTTCAGCGACCTCGACTTGTGGCGCATGGCCACCACCAACGCGGCCTTCGCCATCGGTGCGCAGGCCTCCTTGGGCATGCTCAAGCGCGGCTACGTGGCCGACATCGCCATCTTCGACGCCTCGGAGCGCGAGGACCATCGCGCGGTCATCGGCGCGGACCTCGACGAGGTCGTCTTGGTGCTACGCGGCGGTGAGGTGCTGCACGGCGACGCCGCCTTGGTCGAGAGCCTGCGCCCCGGCTGCGAGACCCTGGACGTGTGCGGCAGCGCCAAGCGAGCCTGCGTGGCCGCGGACCTCGGCGGTTCGCCGACCCTCGACCAGGTCCGCTCGAGCACCGAGGCCCACTACCCGCTGGTGATCTGTGGCGCGCCCGACGACGAGCCCAGCTGCGTGCCCTCGCGGCCCGGTGAGTACGACGGCAGCACCAGCGAAGACGACCTCGACGGCGACGGGATCGCCAACGGCCCGGACAACTGCAGCAGCATCTTCAACCCGGTGCGCGGCATGGACCAAGGCCAGTCGGACGTCGACGGCGACGGCTGGGGCGACGTCTGCGACCCCTGTCCGACGGTGCCAGGCCAAGACTGCGAGCGCATCGACGCCGACGACCTCGACGACGACGGCGTCTACAACGGCAGCGACAACTGCCCGACGATCGCCAATGGCGACCAGGCCGACGCCGACGGCGACGACAAGGGCGATGCCTGCGACGCCTGCCCCGACAAGGCGAACCCGGGGGCGGCCGCCTGCGTCTTCGAGATCCCCGAAGTCCGCGACCCGAGCCAGGCGCCGCCGCTCGGCTCGGCCATCCGCATCGAGGGCGTGTGGGTCACGGCCGTGCGCGACCTGGGCAGCAACAACGGCTTTTATGTCCAAGACGAGAGCATGGCCGACTACTCGGGCATCTACGTCTACACCGGCAACGCTTCGCCCAACGTCGAGGTCGGCAATCAGGTCGACATCGACGGCGTGCTCGCCGAGTTCAACGACATCACCGAGATCGACGGGCCCTTCGTCACCGTCGTCGACGCCGGCACGAGCTTGCCCTTTGGGCCGATGGCCTTCGCGGATCCGGCCGAGCTCGCCGACGCGAGCGGGGCCGAAGTCTACGAGTCGATGCTGGTCTCCATCGGCGCGGTCAGCATCACGAACATGAACCCCGACGACCCGGACGACTTCGACGAGTTCGAGGTCACCGGTGGCCTGCGCATCGACGACTTCATCACGGACGGCGAGGTCGACACGGGCCTGAACAATGCCTGCGCCGTGGACACCATGTTCACGGGCATCACCGGCGTCGCGTCGTGGAGCTTCGGCAACCGCAAGCTCTTCCCGCGCGAGGCGGCGGATGTCGGCGTGGTCGGCTGCGATCCCTTCAACTGAGCCCGGCCCCTTCGGTGGACCGGGGGCCGCTCAGCGTCCGCTGAAGGCCGGCTTGCGCTTCTCGTTGTAGGCGGCGAGGCCCTCGCGGGCGTCCTCGCCTTCGAAGAGGCGCTGTTGGAGCTCGCGCTCGAGGGCCAGGGCATCTTGCAGGCCCAGCTCGGCCCCGGTCTGGCAGGCTCGCTTGATGAGGCCGACGGCCCGCGAGGCGGCGTGGGGCGGCGTAAAGCCCTTGGCGTAGGCGAGCACGCGGGCGCGGAATCCCTCGCTGTCTTCTTCCCAGACCTGGTTGAACAAGCCGAGCTCGCCGGCCCGTGCGAAGTCGAAGGTGTCGCCCTCGGCCATCAGCTCGATGGCCTTGGCCTTGCCGACGATGCGCACGAGGCGTTGGGTGCCGCCGGTGCCGGGCAGCACGCCGAGCTTGACCTCGGGCAACCCGCACTTGCCCGAGCCCGCCCGCGCGATGCGGAGGTCCGCGGCCATGGCGACCTCGAGCCCGCCGCCGACGCAGTGACCCTCGATGGCGGCGATGACCAGCTTCGGGGTCTGCTCGAGGCGCATCAGGGTCTCGTTGGCGTGCAGGCAAAAGTTGTATTTGAAGTAGGGGTCCGCGCCCTGGAGCATCGAGATGTCGGCGCCGGCGCAAAAGAACTTGGCGCCGGAGCTCTCGAGGACGATGACGTGGACCTCCGGGTCGAAGCGGGCCGCGAGCACGGCCGCATCGAGGGCCTGCATCATCTCGTAGCTGTAGCAATTGGCCGGAGCGTTATCGAGGGTCAAGATGGCGAGGCCATCGCGGTGTTCGGCGCGGACGAGGCTCATGGCGCGAAGGATACGCAAAAAAGGGCCGGCCTGAGGCCGACCCTTTCGCACGGGGGCGAGGCCCCGACTAGTTGTCCTGCGCGCCTTGGCTGATCCAGTTGATGATCAACTGCATCTGCGGGTGGTCGACGGTCGGGAAGATGACGACGGGGTGGGGGTCGTCCTCGTCCGGCGGGTCGACCAAGGGCCGGATCACGAAGAGCGAATCCAGCGGGGCGTCGGTGCACACGCGGTTCTCCGCGGTCGTGTCGGGCGGCGTGAGGCTTTGGCAGGTGGTGCCGGGGCCGGTCATGAGGCTGTAGACCTCGGCCGCGCTCAAGCTCCAGTCGGCCGAGAAGCCATCGCGCTCGCCCAGGGTGCCACCCATGCCGTCGGTGGGACCGCCGTCCTTGTGGCAGCCGATGCAGCCTTGGATCTGGAAGATCGGGTAGATGTCGTCGACGAAGCTCACCGGGCCGACGCCGCTACCGCGCGTCGCGCCTTGCTCGATCCATTCGAGGATGATCTGGACGGTGGGGTTCTCGATCGAGGGGAAGATGTCGACCGGGTGGACATCGTCTTGGCCCGGCTCCTCGGCGAGCGGGCGGCGGATGACCAGCGAGTCCTCGGGGTCGTCCGTGCAGATGCGGTTCTCGAGGGTGGTGTCGCCGCCGGTGGCGGTGATGCAGGTGGTGCCCGGGCCGGTGAGGTTGTCGTAGACGGTGTCGGGGTCCAAGCTCCAGTCGGCCTCGAAGCCGTCCCGGATGCCCAGGGTGTTGTTCATCCCGTCTTTGGGTCCGCCGTCGGTGTGGCAGACGACGCAGCCCTCTTTGGTGAAGATCGGGTAGACGTCGCGCTCGAAGTCGCGGTTGACGTCTTGGTCGTTGCGGGCGAGCTCGACGAAACCGACGTTGCCGCTGGACTCGAGGTTGACCGTGGCCGGGTCGAAGCCGAGCACGTTGACGGTGGCCAGGCCGCGGCCCAAGCCGGCGTCCGAACGCACACGGAACATCACGAAGTAGCCCGTGTCGCTCAGCGAACCCGTGGTCGGGTGCAGCTTGCCGTCGGGGCCCTCTTCGAGCCAGCAGACGGTGGCCGGGTCGGGCTCGCTGCCCTCGTTCTCGTTGAGGTGGGTGTTGCTCCAGCCGTCGAGCTTGACGGAGATGGAGAGGTTGCTCAGCTCGGGGAGGGGGTCACCTTCGAGGTCGACGAGGCGGCCGAAGACCGTCGAGCGCTGCAAGAAGAAGGGGTTCGAGAAGCCAGTGCCGGTGCCCTGGGCGTCGGCGAGGTCGGTGAAGCTGTCGGGCATGCACTCGAAGGCGAGGCGGCCGAGCTCCGAGTAGGGGATCCACGGCACATCGAGCGTGACGGTCTCCTCGTTGCCCACCAGCAAGCTGGCGACGGTGCGGGAGATCGAGTCGGTCACCGAGACCGGGCTGTTCTGCGGGCGGTAGGCCTCGACGTCGACCAAGGTGAAGGGCGGAATGTCGCGCAGCGCGTACGCGCCGTCTGCACCCACCGAGTTGTCGAGCGGGAGCGGGGTGACGTTGGGGGCCGAGACTTGGTCCACGTCGACGGGGTCACCGATGTTCTCGGTCAGCGAGAAGACCGTGCCCTCGATGTCGACGGCGACGGCCAGGCACTCGCCGGTGTCGAACAAGCAGGTGTCCGAGTCGCACTGCGAGTTCGCCGTACACGGCGAGCAGCTGTTGTTGACACAGACCGGCGTGGTGCCGCCGCACAGGGACTGCTGTCCGTCGTTGCACTGGACGCACGCGCCGCTGCCCGGGTCGCAGGCCGGCAGCATCGGGTCACGGTTCTCGCAGCCGCCGATGCCGAGCTCGGTACACGCGACGCAGGTGCCGTCGGTGTCGCAGATCGGACTGTCGCCGCCGCACTCGTCGTCGCTCATGCACGGCCCGCCCGACTCACCTTCTTGGGTGGTCGACTCGGTGCTGTCTTCGTCGGCGCTGGTCGGACCCGAGCTGCTGTCCTCGCCTTCGCTGCCCGACGAGAAGGCTTGCCCGTCGCGGGGATCACCGAAGCATCCGGCGACGATGAATAAAGGAGTCCAAGCCCAGCGGCGCATGGGTTGAGCGTCCTTCGCGCAGGCCTTGATGTCAACCGTGCGCACGCGTGGGCTTGGTGATTTTGCGCCAGCTGCACGCGTCTTCGGCGCGTCCGAGACTGGCGCACGCCCCGTCGGCGGCGTCGGGTGGCGAGCGAGTTTGCCCGAGGGGGTCCTAGTCGTTGTGGACGGCGCCCTGATCGATCCAGTCGTAGAGGTCGGTCACTTGCGAGCTGGTCCAGTAGGGGCCGCCGTAGGGCATGCGAGCCCCCGCCGTGCCACCGCTGCAGGTCGGCGAGGTGTACGCGACCTTGAAGTAGATCCGGCTCTTGTCCGGCTCGCCGGGCAGCGAACCGCCGTCGCCGGAGGGATCGATGTACATCGCGGTGTTGGAGCAACCCGTGCCGGTCACGCCCACCATTTCACCGTAGCTCCAGCCACCGGTGTGGCAGCCCGAGCCGTCGCAGCTGCTCACGAAACGACCCTCCAGCCCAGAGCCGCCCCACGCGACCTTGGTCTTGACCGAGCCGCGGGCGACGCCCGAGACATTGCCCGAGTCGTCCGTGGCGCGCACACCGATGTAGTAGGTCGTGTCTTGCGACTGGCTGGTCAGCGTGTAGATGTCCACGCCGTTGCCGGTGGTGAGGTAGGTCGACCAGTTGCTCGAAGTGCAACCCGCGGAGCTCGTCGAGCGGCAGATCTGGTACTGCAAGGTCGTGGAAGACCAGCAGCTGTCGCTCGAGTCGTTCCAGTTGACCAACACGTTGTAGGGCGTGCTGGCCGAGGTCGACAAGGAGAAGCCGCTCGGGGTCGACGGGTTGCCAGTGTCCTGGCTCGTCGTGCTGATGGTGTCGAAGCTGTTGTTCCCGTTGGTGTTGTTGCTCGAGTCGCGCGCCCGAACCTTCACGTAGTAAAAGCCCGGGTTGCTCACGCTGACCGTGGTCGAGGTCGAGCCCGTCACGGTGGCCACCACGTTCGAGAAGGCGGTACCGCCACACTGGCTGATGGTTCCCACGCACACGAGGTAGTCGATATCGTTGCTCGGCGTGCCCACGTCGGTGGCCCCGGACCAAGTCACGAAGATCGACTTGCAGCCGGTGGCCGTGGCGTTCGAGACGACGCCGCCGGTGGGGGCCGTGTTGTCCGCCGAGGTGGTGGCGCTGTCCTCGTCCGTGTTGGTCGTGCGATTGCCGGCGAGGTCGCGGGCGCGCACCACGAAGCGGTGCAGGGTGTTGGGCGTCAACCCGCTCACGGTGGTGCTGTTCACGCCGATGACCGTGGTGTGCGGGACGGAGAAGTTCATCGCCGAAGCGCCGGTGGCGACGTAGATGTCGAAGGCGATGTTGCCGGAGTCGGTGGTCACGTTGTCGGTGACCGTGTTCCAAGTGAGGTTGACTTGGCCCTCGTTGAGGGTGGTCGCGTTGACGTCCGACATGTTGCTCGGCGCGTCCCACTGCGGCGGCGTGAGGTCGGGCGTGGTGGTGGCCACGACGACGCGGGAGTTGCTCTCCCGGTTGCCGAACTCGTCCTCGGCGCGAACCACGATGAAGTAGGTGCGCGAGACGATGAGGCCGGGGACGTTGAACTGCGTCGCGCCGACGGTGGTCGCCATCGAGGTGAAGTTCGAGCCCGAGCAGCCGGTGGGGCCGCTCACGGAGCTGTCGACCCAGCACACGTGGTAAGTCAGGTCGGAGTGGGGTGAGTAGTTGTCGGTGGCTTCGGGCCACGCGACGGTCACGTTGGTCGCGCTGGCGCCCAAGATCTGGAAGGCGCCCTCGAAGGTCGGCGCGATGGTGTCGGCCACGGTCGTGTCCGAGGCCTCCCCACTGTCGCCCTCGTTGCCGGCTTGGTCGACCGCGCGGATGGTGAAGTAGTAGGTGGTCCCCGGGATCAGCTCGCTGATCGTCGCCTCGGTCAGGCCCGGCTGGGTCGTGGCGGCGGGGGTCGTGAAGTTGTAGCCGCCGGGGCTGGTGGCCACGTAGACCTCGTAGACGAGATCGTTGGCCTCGTCGACGTCGTCGACGGCGTTCTCCCAGTCGACGAAGACATCCGAGAGACCCTGCTGGCTGGCCACGGGCGCGCTGGTGAAGACCGGCGGGATGGTGTCCGGCCAGGTCGCCTCGCTGAGCTCGACCTCGTTGTCATCCGCGTTGTCGCGGGTGTCGAGGGCGCGGACGACGACGTAGTAGTCGGTGTCCGGCTCGAGATCGCCGAGCTCGATCATCGTGCGGCCCGGGGCGGTCACGAAGTCGGCGTTGGTGAAGTCGAAGGCCCCTTGGGTGGTCGACAAGAAGATCTGGTAGCGGATCTCCCCGGGGTTGTCGCCGTCGTCGACGGCGGGCGCCCAGCTCACCTCGAGGGTCTGGGGGCCGGTGGCGACGATGTTGGCGCCGCCCGCAAAGGTGGGCGCCAACTCGTCCACCAAGGTGGTCGCGCCGGCTTCGGTGGTGTTCGAGTCCTGGTTGCCGGCGATGTCGCGGGCACGCACCACGAAGTAGTGATCGGCTTGGGGTGCGAGGGGTTCGACGGCGACCGTGGTCACGCCGGGGCCCGTGCTCATGGCCGGGGCGGCGCCGAAGTCCTGACCTCCGGGGGTGTCCGAGACGTAGATGTCGTAGACGATGCCGCCTTCGGGGGTGTCGTCGTCGCTGGCCGGGTCCCAGGAGAGCTGGACGCTGTTCGAGCCCGTGCCCTGCGCCAAGATCACGCCGAAGAATTCGGGCGGGGTCTCGTCGGAGATGGCGCCGGTGGTCGCGCTGATCTCGATGCTGTTGTCGTCTTCGTTGCCCGCGGTGTCCTGCGCGCGAACCACGAAGTAGTAGTCCGTGCTCAGATCCAGGCCGTCGAGGGTGACGCCAAAGGCACCGGCGACCGAGGTGGCCACGGGGTTGGTGAAGTCTTGGCCTCCGCTACTGGACGCCTGGTAGACGTTGTAGACGAGGTCGGCGCCGTTGTCGGCGTTGTCGTTGGCGGCGGTCCACTCGAGCAGGACGCCGTCCCCGGCCGGGGTCACGAAGGTCACCCCACCAAAGTCGGGGGCGGTGCCGTCCAAGGTCAGCGCCTCGATGTTCTTGGTGTTGTCGTCCTCGCGCCCACCGGAGTCCATCGCGCGAACGGCCACCCAGTAGCTGGTGTAGTCGTCCAGGCCCGTCAAGGTGAACTCGGTCGCCCCCGGCTCGGTGGTGGCGATGGGCATGAAGTAGTCCTGCCCGCCGTCGCTCGCGGCCGTGTAGATGTTGTAGACGATCTGATCGCTGGGGGTCTCGGCGTCGGTGGCCGCGTTCCAAGTCACCTGCACGGTGTCGGGGCCGGTGCCCTCTGCGAAGAGGATGCCGCCGAAGTCCGGCGCGCTGAGGTTGCCGACCGTCCCGACGCGCTCGCGCACGTTGGTGTCCTCGTTGTCGAACTCGTCGACGGCGCGAACCACCACGTAGTAGGCGGTGCCGTCGGTGAGGCCATCGATGCTGGCGCTGGTTTGGCCCGGCTCGGTCGAGAGATCGGGGGTGCTGAAGTCTTGGCCGCCCGGCTCGGTCGAGAGGTAGATTCGGTAGGAGATTTCGTCGGCCGCGGAGATGTTGTCGGTGGCCGGATTCCACTCGATGTCGAGGCTGTCCATGCCCACCGGCGTCACCAAGGTCACCCCGTCGAAGACGGGCGCTTCTTGGTCGACGAAGCCCTCCTCGGTCTCCCCGCCCGAGGTGTCGTCGCTGCAGCTCGCAGCGGTAAAGGCGAATGCGCAAAGTGTCCAAGCGAAGGCAATGCGATGGCGCAGCATGTTCGAAGCTCCGGGCCCTAGACCCGTGGCGATGGTATCGCGCACGTCCCGCGGATCCGAGGGGGCAAACTCAGAAGTTCGGCATCTCCGCCCACCTTTGCACCAGTCGATCGCGCTGGGCCCCGCCGCCCGGGCCCCGTAGACTCGCGTCATGAGCGCGAGCGCACCCGGCGTCCACCGGCACCCGATCGAGGTGCGCTTCGGCGACTGCGATCCGGCTGGGATCGTCTACTTTCCGCGCTTTTTCGACTTCTTTCACCAGGCCATGGAGAGCTGGTTCGCGGCCCACCTCGAGGTGGACTACGGCGAGGTGATCATGGGTCGGAAGATCGGTTTCCCCGCGGTTCACACCGAGGCCGACTTCGCGCGCCCTTGCGCCTTTGGGGAGCGGATCGTCGTCGAACTGCGCGTCGAGGGGATGGGACGCAGTTCGTTGCGCTTGGCCTACGCGGTGCGCGGGGCCGCGGATCCGGCCGACAGCCCGCCTCGGGTGGTCGGCAAGACGGTGGTCACGGCCTTCGACCTCGAGCCCAGTCACGCGAGCTACCGGCGCGCCATCCCCATCCCAGAGGGCCTCGCGCGGGCGATCCGGGCCTTTGGGATCGACGCCCCCCGCTAGCGGCGGGTGCTGCGCTCGCGCCCCATGCCCCTTTTTGCGAAGCTGATCGGGTGCAGGGCCTCCCGCGACTCGGCCTCGCCGCCCGGCGCGGTTTCGGCCGTCTAACGCCGGATCCCTTCGCGCTGGCGATCACCTTGACCGCGCTGGTCATGGCCGCGTCGATCGCTTGGGGGGACGCCTGGGCCGGGCAGCCCTTGGGCACGCGCGTGACGAACTGCGTCGAGGCCTGGACGGGCGGTGGGTTGTGGAAGCTGCTGACCTTCGGGATGCAAGCGAGCTTGATGCTCGTCTTGGGCACCGCCTTGGCCGAGGCACCGGCGATGCGCCGCATCATCGAGGGGCTCGCGGCCCGAGCGGGGACGCCGCGGCGCCTCGTCGGCTGGGTCGCCTTCGTGTCGATCACCTTGGGTTTGCTCAACTGGTCCTTGAGCCTGATCGGTGGGGCTCTGGTCGCACGGGCCGCGGGGCGCCACGCGCACGAACGCGGCTGGTCGCTCGACTACCCCTTGCTCGCGGCGGCCGGCTACACGGGCTTGATGGTGTGGCACGGTGGCTTGTCGGGGACGGCGCCGCTCAAGGTCACGCGCGAGCAAGACCTGGTCGAGGTTCTCGGCCCGGAGCTCGCCGCGAAGATCGGCACGATGGAGCTCTCGGAGACGATCTTCGGCGAGCTCAACTTGGTGGTGAGCTTGGGCCTGCTGGTCTTGGGGCCTTTGTTCTTCATGGCCATGACCCCGGCCGAGGGCGAAGACCCGAAGCCACGCCCGATGCCGGACCTCGCTTTGGGCGCCGCGAACGAAGCCCCGAGCGATCGACGCCTCTCGCGCAGCAGCGCGCCGCGCAGCTGGCTCGAGCGCTTCGAAGACACGCCGCTGCTCACCTGGGCCCTGGCCTTCGCCATGTTGACCGGGCTCGGCGTCTACTTCGCGCGCGAGGGACTCGGCCGCATCGATCTCAACACGGTGAACCTCGCGTTGTGGATCGGCGCCTTGCTCTTGCACGGCCGACCCTCGGCCTTTGTCGCCGCGTGCGAGCGAGGGATCCGCGGGGCGACGGGCATCTTCGTGCAGTTCCCCCTCTACGCCGGAATCATGGCGATGATGGCCGCTTCGGGTCTCTCGGCGCGCTTGTCGGCCTGGGTCTCGGACGCGGGCGCGACTTTGCTCGCGCCGCTGACTTTTTTGACCGCCGGCCTGCTCAACTTGTTCGTGCCCTCGGGGGGCGGACAGTGGGCGGTGCAGGGCCCCGTGATCATGGAGGCGGCGCTGCGCACCGGCGTCGAGCCCGAGACGGTGCTCATGGCCATGGCCTACGGCGATCAGCTCACCAACATGCTTCAGCCCTTTTGGGCGCTACCGCTCTTGGCCGTGACGGGGTGCAAGGCGCGCGAGATCGTCGGCTATTGCGCCTTGTACATGCTGCTGGGGGCCGCCTGGATCTTGGCCGCCCTGGCTGTCTTGGGCTGAGCGGGGCTGCGCGCAGATCGGCGCGGCCGGGGGCGCGTTGTCGCTTCGGGACGCCGCGAGCGCCGCTCGTTTGGTCCCCCGGCGCGCATTCGCTACCTTCTCCCTGCCGATCGCCTCCATGCTCGACGCCCTCAAGGATTCGAAGCGGTACATCGTTGGACCGCTGTACGACTGGCTCTTGTTCTTGCTCCCGCCTTTGTGGGCGCTCGGCGTGGGCTTGTGGGTCTCGGACTCGGACTCGGCCAACTCGCCGATCGTCTTTTGGGGCCAAAACGAGACCGTCGCGGCCCTGACGATCGGCGTGATCATCCACGCCCACCTCTTCATCGTCTTTTTCCGCAGCCACGGAAACAAGACGGTCTTCGAGACCTACCCGCGCCGCTTCGTGCTGGCGCCCCTGCTCTTGTTCGCGGGGATGATGGCCAACGATCTGATCTTGGTCAGCGTCTCGGTGGTGGCCACCTTTTGGGATGTGTACCACTCGGGGGCGCAGACCTTCGGCTTCGCGAGGATCTACGACGCGAAGTCCGGCAACGATCCCAAAGTGGGCCGACGCCTCGATTTTTGGCTCAACCAGCTGCTCTACGCCGGGCCGATCGTCGCCGGGGCGGTGATGCTCGACCACTTCGAGGACCTGCTCGAGTTCGAAGACGTCGGCATCACCTTCTTTTCGACCGTGCCGATCTGGATGGAGGGCAACCAGGGCATCTTGGCCTGGGTTTTGGTCGTCGGCGGCAGCTTGTTCTTGGCCTTTTACGTGTTCATGCAGTGGCGCTTCGTCAAGCAAGGGCACCGCGTCTCGCCGCAGAAGATCTTCTTGTTGGTGGCGACGGGCTTTTGCTCGATCTACGCGTGGGGCTTCAACAGCTGGGGCGAGGCCTTTTTGATCATGAACCTCTTTCACGCGGTCCAGTACTTCGGGCTCGTGTGGGGGATGGAGCGCAAGTCGATGATGCAGCTCTTCCGCCTCGAGAACGCGGTGGCTGGCAAGGCCATCTGCTGGTTCTTGTTTTTGGGGCTCGCCGTCGGCTACGGCTACTTCGCGCAGGCCATCGACGGCTCGATCAAGGGTCTGCTCGCGGTCTCCCTCGTCGTGTCGATCATGCACTTTTGGTACGACGGCTTCATCTGGTCGGTGCGACGCCGCCAGATCGGCTGAGCCGGCGTCCCGGAGCTCAGCCCCCGACGATCGCCCGCGCGCGGTCGACCAGCGCTTGCAGCTCGTCTTGCAGCTTGGGCACGAGCTCGGCCGGTCGCCCCGTGATGCGGTGGGGGCGACCAAAGGCCAAGCCGACGTCGAGGCGCCGACGCGAGGCGAAGTTGGCGACGTGCTCGTCGAAGCCCTCTTCGATGAACTCGGTGCCGGCGGGGTGGGCGATGCCCACGCACAAGAACTCGACCTCCAGCCCGCGGGCCGCGACCAGGGCCCCGCGGTTCAGGGGGCGGACCTCGTCGCCGGCGAAGGTGGTGCCCTCGGGGAACACGGAGACGGTCGTGCCCGCTTGCAGACGCGTCCGGATCGCTCGCATCGCCTTGGCGCCGCTGCGTGGGTCTTCGCGGTCGACGAAGATGCAGCCGGCCTTTTTGGCGCCGGTGCCCAGCAAAGGCCAGTCGGCGAGCTCGGCCTTGGACAAGACGGCCCCGCCGAAGCGACTGAGCAAGATGGGGATGTCGAGGGCGGAGCGGTGGTTGGCGACGACCAAGCGGGCGTGCGGCGGCGGAGGCGGTGGCTGGCCGTCTTGGCGGACGCGGACGTTGCAAAGACGCAAGGTGCCGCGGGCCCAACGGCGCACGTAGTCGTCGGCCACGCTCGGGTCGCCGCCCACGCGCGCGTGCACCTCGGCCGCGCCGAGACAGGCGGCGGTCAAGGCGGCCACGCCGGCGCCGCGCAGGGCCATGCGCGCGCGGCCGGGCAGCGCTTTGGGATCGAGGGGGATCAGACCTCCATGGTCGGCAGGGGGTCCGCCACCGTGAAGGCGCAGCCGGTGCGCGCGCGGACTTCGTCCACCGTGATGTCGGGTGCGATCTCTTTGAGCACGAGGCCGTCCTTCGTGACCTCGAAGTAGCCGAGGTCGGTCACGATCTCGTGCACGACGCCCTTGCCCGTGAGCGGCAAGCTGCACTGTTCGAGCAGCTTGGGGGCGCCGGCCTTGTTGTTGTGGTCCATGGTCACGATGACCCGGCGCGCGCCCGCCACCAAGTCCATGGCGCCGCCCATGCCCTTGACCTTCTTGCCCGGGATCATCCAGTTGGCGAGGTCACCTTGGGCCGAGACTTCCATGGCCCCGAGCACGCACAAGTCGAGGTGCCCGCCGCGGATCATGGCGAAGCTCTCGTGCGAGCCGAAAAAGCTCGCGCCGTCGATGGCGGTGACCGTCTGCTTGCCGGCGTTGATGAGGTCGGCGCTGACCTCGTCTTCGGGCGGGAAGGGCCCCATGCCCAACAGGCCGTTCTCGCTGTGGAGCACGACCTCCATGCCCTCGGGGATGTAGTTCGCCACCAGGGTCGGGATGCCGATGCCGAGGTTGACGTAGTAGCCGTCGCGCAGCTCTCGAGCCACGCGCTGGACGATCTGTTCGCGGGAAAAGGGCATGGCTCAGGCCTCTCCTTGGGCGGGACGCGTGGTCCGAAACTCGATGGGTTTGTCGTAGGACTCACCGCGGATGATGCGGTCGACGTAGATGCCGGGGGTGTGGACCTGGCCGGGGTCGAGCTCGCCGGGTTCGACGAGCTCTTCGACCTCGGCGATGGTGACCGCGCCGGCCGTGGCCATGACCTGGTTGAAGTTGTTGGCGGTCTGGCGAAAGACCAGGTTGCCGTGGCGGTCGCCCCGCCACGCCTTGACGATGGCGAAGTCGGCGCGCAGCGGCATCTCGAAGACGTACCAGCGGCCGTCGATCTCGCGGACCTCTTTGCCCTCGGCCACCGGGGTGCCGTAGCCGGTCGGCGTGTAAAAGCCGCCGATGCCGGCGCCGCCGGCCCGGATGCGCTCGGCCAAGGTGCCCTGCGGAACCAAGGTCACCTCGAGTTCGCCGCTCAAAAAAAGGCGCTCGAAGGTCTTGTTCTCGCCGACGTAGGAGCCGGTCATCGAGCGGACTTGACCCGCGTCGAGCAGCAGGCCGAGACCGACGCCGTCGATGCCGCAGTTGTTGGAGATGATGTCGAGCTCGCGGTGGCCGGCCTTGGCGATGGCCTTGATCAAGTTTTCCGGATTGCCACACAGCCCGAAGCCGCCGGACATCAAGCGAATGCCGTCGCGCATGCCCTCGATGGCCGCCTCGGCGGAGGGATAGGTCTTGTCCATCGGGCGGGAGTGTCGCGCCGCCGGGAGCGCCGTGCAAGGGCGCAGAACGATGATTGGGGGGCCGGTGGACAATCGTCGCGAGCTGCGGCATTCAACGAGGCCCGGAGCGCTTCGTCCGAAGACGCGCATCGCCATGTTGAACTCCACCGACGACGTCCGCATCGCTGGCCTCAAACCCTTGCTGCCGCCGGTGATCTTGTTCGAGGAGATTCCCGCCTCGAGCGCGCAGCTGGCCACCGTGGAGCGGGGGCGCGCCGGGGTCCGCGCAGTCATGGACGGCGAAGACGAGCGCCTGGTCGTGGTCGTCGGGCCCTGCTCCTTGCACGATCCCGAGGCCGGCCTCGAGTACGCGAAGCGACTGGCCGCCGCGGCCGCGCGCTTCGACGAGGACCTGCACATCTTGATGCGCGTCTACTTCGAAAAACCGCGCACGACCGTCGGCTGGAAGGGGCTGATCAACGACCCGATGCGCGACGGCAGCTTCGCCATCAACGAGGGCCTGCGAAAGGCGCGGGGTTTCTTGCGCGACGCGGTCGAGGCCGGGGTGCCGACGGCGACCGAGTTCCTCGATCCGATCACGCCGCAGTACATCGCCGACCTCGTCTCTTGGGGGGCGATCGGCGCGCGCACGACCGAAAGCCAGGTCCACCGCGAGCTCGCCTCCGGCCTGTCGATGCCCATCGGCTTCAAGAACGGCACGGGCGGCACCGTGCAGATCGCCGTCGACGCGATCCGCTCGGCCTCGCACCCGCACCACTTCTTGTCGGTCACCAAGCAGGGCACCGCGGCCATCGTCGCGACCAAGGGTAACCCCTACGCGCACATCATCTTGCGCGGGGGCAAGAGCGGACCGAACTACAGCTCGTCCACCGTGCAAGAGATCGTCGCTCTGCACGCGAAGGCCAAGCTGAAGCCGCGGATCATGATCGACTGTTCGCACGCGAACTCGAACAAGGACCATCTGCGTCAGCCCATCGTGGCGCGCGAGGTGGCCGCGCAGATCGCCGAGGACCGCGAGCGCGTGCTGATGGGCGTGATGCTCGAGAGCTTCTTGGTCGACGGCCGCCAAGACGGCGAGGCCGGCCGCGCGCTGGTCTACGGGCAGTCGATCACCGATGCGTGCATGAGCTGGGAGCGCACCGAGCCGGTGCTCGAGCAGCTGGCTCAAGCGATCCGAGAACGACGCCGGCTGGCTTCGGCCGCCTGAGGCGGCGTTTGGCCTCGGCCGCCTGACAGCTCAGGACTTGCCGGCCTCGAGGGCGCGCGGGGCTTCGGCCGCGGCCAGGGCCTTTTGCGCGCGGACGATCGCGTCGAGCAGGGTCTCGGCTTGGGTGCTGCCGATCAGGGTCACGCGCGGCTTGCCCTTGGCCGTCCGCCACACCAAACGCAAGGCGCGTCCGCCGTCGCCGGGCATGTTGTAGATGGTCTCGCCATCGAAGCTGCGCTTGACGCCCCAGCCGCCGAACTTGACGGGGTTGTAGTCGACGACGGTGGCCGACTCGATCGCCTCGATGGGGATCTTGGGTCCGAGCAGGCCGTACTGCACGTTGACGGCGCGCTCGGAGACGTTGACGCGGAGCACCGACATGCCCAGCCACAGGCCGCCCAAGGCGGGGGCGAGCAGCAAGAGCGGCCACGCACCGCCGGCGACCGCCCCGGCCACGGTGGCCGCGATGGCCGTGCCCATGAAGGCGTGAATCAGGCCGGGAGCGCGCTGCTTTTCGCGCGCGAGGATGGCCCCGTCGCCGCGCATGTAGTCGCGCTCGTAGGCGTCGAGGGGTGCAGCCTCGCGGCGGGCGAGGGCGCGGCTGTCTTCCTCGGCCATGTCTCAGTGGTACTGCGCGGTGCGCATCGACGTCAACGCCGAGCGACCAAGTCGA
Source organism: Polyangia bacterium (assembly GCA_030431075.1). Classification (GTDB taxonomy): domain Bacteria; phylum Myxococcota_A; class Polyangia; order Nannocystales; family Nannocystaceae; genus JAUIJR01. Next base: position 20,468 of record JAUIJR010000024.1, read on the forward strand.
CCACGGTGTCGACCCAGGGCTGCGTCGCGTTGAGGGAGGGCACCAGCCGCAGGGCCTCGCCGCCCGCGGCGCGGAAGTCCTCGTCGGCCCGGATCCCGATCTCCTCGAGGGTCTCGAGGCAGTCGGCCACGAAGGCGGGACAAAAGACCGCGACCCGCTTGTGCCCGGCCTTGGCCAGCTCGGGCAGGACCTCGTCGGTGAAGGGCGTCAGCCAGTCTTGGGTCAGGCGCGACTGAAAGGCGTAGGACCAGCGCTCGTCGGCCAGGCCGAGGCGCGTGGCCAAGGCGCGCGCCGTGTGGACCGACTGCATGCGATAGCAGCGGCGATTGGCCTCGATGGCCACGTCGCAACAGTCGTCTTTGACCAGACAGTGCGCGCCGGTGGGGTCGCACCTGCGGACATGGCGGTTGGGCAGGCCGTGAAAACTGAAGAGCACGTGGTCGGGCTCGAGCGCATCGAGCACCGGACGACCGACGGCGGCGAACGCCTCGATGTATCCGGGGTGATCGTAAAAGGGGTCGACGAGCTCGACTTGCGCTGGCTCGAAGTGGCCGGGAAGCGCTTGGCGTAGATCGTCGAGCGCGGTCTCGGTGGAACTCAACGCGTACTGCGGGTACAGCGGCAAGACGACGAGCCGGTCGCAGCCGGCTTTGGCCAGGGCCTCGACCTTGCTGGCGATCGAGGGACTGCCGTAGCGCATGCCCAACTCGACGACGTGGTCTTCGAGGCTCGCAGCCACGGCCGCCCGCAGGTCCTCACTGTGGTAGCGCAAGGGCGAGCCGCGCTCGTCCCAGATCTTCGCGTAGGCCTCGGCCGACTTCGCCGGGCGCGTCCGCAAGATGATCAAGTGCAGCAAGAGCCAGCGGCCGACGGGGTTGATGTCGAGCACATAGGGGTCGGCCAAGAACTCCGCGAGATAGCGACGCACCTCGGCCGTGCGCGGGGCGTCGGGGGTCCCCAACTGGATGAGGAGCACGCCGGTCTTGGAGCCCGTGGCCATCGGCTGCGCATCCTGGCCCGAGGGGGCGGCCCTGGCAAGCGCGGACGGGACAAAGTTGCGTCCGTGCGCAGCCACGCGTGGTACACACGCCGCCCATGGCGAGCTTGTCGGGTAAGGTCATCTTCATCACGGGTGCGAGCCGAGGCATCGGCAAGGCCATCGCCTTGCGGGCGGCGGCGGACGGCGCAAAAATCGTGGTCGCGGCCAAGACGGCCGAACCACACCCCAAGCTCGAGGGCACCATCTTTAGCGCGGCCGAGGAGATCGAGGCCGCGGGCGGCGAGGCGCTCCCCTTGGTCGTGGACGTGCGCAGCGAGGAGATCGTCGAAGGCGCCGTGAAGCAGGCGGTCGAGCGCTTCGGCGGCATCGACATCTGCATCAACAACGCCAGCGCGATCATGCTCACCGGCACCTTGCACACGCCGATGAAGCGCTTCGACCTGATGCATCAGGTCAACACGCGCGGCACCTACCTGGTCTCGCAAAAGTGCCTGCCGCACCTTTTGAAGGCCGACAACCCGCACATCTTGAACCTCTCGCCGCCGCTGAACATGAACCCGCGCTGGTTCCGTGACCACGTCGCCTACACGATGGCGAAGTACGGGATGAGCATGTGCGTGCTCGGCATGTCCGAGGAGTTCAAGAACAAGGGCGTGGCCGTCAACGCCTTGTGGCCGCGCACGGTCATCGCCACCGCGGCCATCGACATGCTCGGTGGCGACGCGATGATGCGACGCGCGCGCAAGCCCGAGATCATGGCCGACGCCGCCCACGCCATCTTGACGCGCGAGGCGAAGGGCTGCACCGGCAACTTCTTCATGGACGACGAGGTCCTGGCCGAAGCTGGCGTCGAGGACTTCTCGAAGTACGCCGTGGATCCGTCTCGAGAGCTGACGCCGGACCTCTTTTTGGACTGAGCTCAGTCGCCACGAACGCGCCGCCACAGGGTCTCGAGGCTGTCGACCTCGACGGTGCCGGCGGCTTCGTCGACGCGCAGCTCGGGCACCAAGGCCGCGAGCTTGGTCGCGTTCCCGGCGTAGGGGTGCAACGCGAAGAAGGGGGGCAGGGGGGCGCGACGGCCCGATAGTCCGACCTTCTCGCCGTAGCTCTCGAGGTACATCGCGCTCCAGGCCGCGAGCTGCTCGGCCGTCGCGGGCACACGCTCTTCGCCCAGCGAGCGGAAGCGGTCGGCCAAGCTGCGGACGAGCGAGCCCATCCAAGGTTTGAGGCCGTCGACCTCTTGGGCCAGGGCGTCGGCGTCGACCTCGCGCAGCACGCTGACCTCCATCGCGCGGATGGTCGCCGTGCGTGTACTGGCGGCCAAGAGCGCGACCTCGCCAAAGACGTCGCCGGGGCCGAGCACGTGCACGCGCTTTTGGACGCCGCCGCGCTCACTGAGAACCTCGAGGTGACCGCTCTCGACGATGTAGGCGGTCTCGCCGGTCTCGCCTTGGCGCATCACCACCTCACCGGCCGCGAAGTTGATCTGTGGGAACTCTGGTCCGCCGCGCAAGAAGCGGCCGAGCTCGTCGCGCAGGGTCTCGATCGTGGGGTGTCGCTCCTCGGGGAGTCGACTCATCGCTCGGTGCACGATCCGGATCAGGGCGGCGGGGACCGAACCGGCGGGCAGGGCCTCGTCGAGGGGGGGGAAGTCGGCGCTCTCGGCCAGCTCGAGCACGCGAAAGAGGGTGGGGCCGACGTAGGGCGGCTGGCGAGCCAGCAGCGCGTAGAGCAGCGCGCCCACGGCGAAGACGTCGGTGCGCCCGTCGAGCGCCTTGGGATCTCCGAGCACCTGCTCGGGGGCCATGAAGGCGGGCGTGCCCAGCGAGTGACCCGTCGCGCGGGTGCTCTGGTCGCCGCCCGCGCTGATGAAGGGCAGCTGGTCGCTGGCGTCACCCACCAAGCGCGCGACACCCCAGTCCATCAAGTAGACCTGGCCGAAGTCGGCGATCATCACGTTCGAGGGTTTGACGTCGCAGTGGATCACGCCGCGGCTATGGGCGAAGGCCAGCGCGTCGCAGACCTTGATCACGACGTCGATGACGTCGAAGAGCTCGTGCATGTCGAGCGCCCGGGCCGGCAGGTCCTCGATGAGCTCTTCGAGGGTCTGGCCGTCGACGAACTTCATCGTGAAGAACACCCCGTCGAGGTCGCTGCCGATCGCGTGCACCGGCACGACGTTGGGGTGATCGAGCTGGCCCATGATCTGGGCCTCGCGCAAGAATCCGCGCAGGGCGCCGCCGCGTCCGCGTAGCTCGGGGCGTAGACGCTTGAGCGCGACCTGGCGGCGCAAGCTCTGCTCTTGGGCCAAGTCGACGACGGCCATGCCGCCGGTGGCGATCTCGTCGAGGGGGTGCGGGGGAATGCAACGGCCCTCGGGCAAAATCTCCTCGAGCAGGGCGGCGGCTTCCGCGTCCTCGCCATCGGGGCCGATGGTCAAGGTGACCATCGGTGAGCTCGTCTCGACCGCAAAGTTCTCGGTACGCCCACCGAAGAGGCGACGTCGCACCCAGCTGCGCAGACCCCCGGAGGTCTGCGTCGCCGCGTTCGGCATCTCGCCTTTGTCCTTGTGCTCGTCGCTCACGGGTGGCTGCGGTCGAGCCTAACAAGCGGGGCGCAGCTTTCCATAGCCGTGATTTGCATCGATCTGACGCCCGTGTGGCGGCCCGCGTGGCCATCCTTTTGGGTCGGCGGGCTCGACTTGGCGCGTCGTACCCCCGCCTTAGCTTGTGCGAGCTCGTCCCGCGGACCCGCCTCACATCCAACGGATGCACCGGCGGCGCCCTCGCCGGCGAGCGAGAAGGACCCGACCCATGACCGAATCCAACGCATCGACCCGACGACTCCCGCTGCTGGCCCTGCGCCACGGCGTGCTCCTCCCCGGCTCCGTGAGCCCCATTCCCGTCGGGCGCCCGCGCTCGGTGGCTGCCTTCGCCGGACTGGAGGTCGGCGACGAGATCGTGGTCGGTGTTCAGCTCGACTCCGAGGTCACCGACCCCGCTTTGCAAGACCTGCATCGCGTCGCGAGCTTGGCCCGGATCCGCGGGATCGAGCGCCGCGAACACGGACGCTTGTCCGTCTTGCTCGAGGGCATCGAGCGCGTCCGACTCGAGACCATCGACGCCCAGGTGCCGACCCTTCGCGCGCAGGTCACCCGACTGCCCGATCGCAGCGCCGCCAAAGAGACGCAGATCCGGGCCGAGGAGCTGGTCGCGCACGCCCGCGAGCTCGCCGGAAAAGCCGGGGGCGCCCTGGCCGAAGCGGTCAGTGAAGGTGCGAGCCCCGGTGGGGTAGCCGACGCCATCGCGGCGGTCCTCGACCTTTCGCAGTCGCAGGCGGTCGAGGTGCTCACCGCCGTCGATGTCGACCAGCGCGTGCGCTTCGTCAGCGAGC
>JAUIJR010000025.1 GCA_030431075.1 Polyangia bacterium
GGCGGCTCGAAGCGCGCCGCGTCGAGCAGGGCCGAGCTCAGCGCGCGGCTGGCCGCGTTCGGGGCGTCCATGTGGGCGGCGAGGTGATCGTAGAGTCGACCTTCGGCCTCGAGGGAGTTGCACAGCGAAGACGCGGGCAGCCCCATCAGGTAGCCGGCGTAGCGCCACAGGTGCTGGTAGGCCTCGGCCTCGCGGGGATCCACGTCGACGCCCAAGCGTCGTAGGCCTCGCACGACGCACACCGAGTGCACGCACAAGGTCAGTAGGGTCTCGGCTTCGTCGATGGGCACGCTCCCCGGGAACTCCGGGTGGCGCGACAAGCCGGCGCGTACCCGCGCGTGCAACAAGCGGACCCGCATCACGGCCGCGAGCCCATGGCCCTCGGCTTCGAAGGCCCCCGGGGTGACGACGTCGAGTACGAACTTGCCGGTTCCGGCCAATCGCCGCTGCACCTGGTGCCGCAGCAATCCCGTCACCATGAGCACGTCGGCGATGCCGGGCACGAGGTAGGTCTGGACCAAGGAGCCCAGGGTGAAGACATTGGTGACGTCGAGGGCGTGGCGCGCAAAAAGGTCGCAACCGCGGCGCAACTTTTCTTCGTCGAGCCAGTCGGGGCGGGCCTTCACCTGCTCGACCAGGCGGGCGCAGGCCTCGTCGACCGGCGCCAAGCGCAAGATGGCCGTCCAGGGATGACCGACCTCGCCACGGCGGCGAAGGGCAGCCACGGCGGCGTCCGCCAGCGGATCTCCGCGTTTTCGGGCGCCTTCGAGGTCCAACGCGCCTGCCGACATGTTCAGATCCTGACACGAATGAGCGCCCGGCGCCGGAACTTTGCGCCATGGTGCGGTCCAAGGCGGGGATGCTCCGTGCGCAAAACTCCCGATCTTCGAAGATCCGTGGCAATTTGGTGGACATGCGTCGACTTGGACTGACTTTCGTGGGACTGGCGCTGGTCTCGAGCGCCTGTGGCCGCTCCAACCCCGGGGATCTCGTCTCCGTCGACTCGACGACGAGCTTCGGCACCGAGGACGCGACGATCAGCGACGTCGACACGAGCGCCACGATCGACTCCGGCCCGGGCACGGCCGTCACCTCGGTGACGGACACGGCCGAGAGCTTCGATGTCGGACCCGAAGAGAGCGCGGACTGGAGCGACAGCTTCGAAAGCGCGCCGGACTGGGGGGAGAGCTTCGACAGTGGGCCCGAGTGGGGCGAGAGTTTCGACAGCGGACCCGAGTGGAGCACCAGCTTCGACAGCGCGGAGTGGAGCTCGACCTTCGAAGAGACGGACGACTGGGGCGAGTCCACCACCACGGACACCGGCGTCGATCCGGGCCCATGCTGCGAAGTGGGGCAAGGTCCCTTTTGCGAGGACTTCGGCGTGGCCGAGTGCGTGTGCGCGCAAGATCCCTACTGCTGCGAGACCTTTTGGGACGATCTTTGCGTCCAAGAGGTGACGGACTTCGGCTGCGGCATGTGTGAAGGCGGCGAGACCAGCTTCACCGACACGGACGACACCAGCACGGTCACCACCGACGACACGAGCTTCACCGACACGGACGACACGGACGATACGAGCTTCACCGACACCTCGGACACCAGCGACACCGGGGTCGATCCCGGTCCTTGCTGCGAGATCGGCCAAGGCCCCTTTTGCGAAGACCCGGGCGTGGCCGAGTGCGTGTGCGCGCAAGATCCCTTCTGCTGCGAGACCTTTTGGGACGCCTTGTGCGTCGACGAGGTCGAGAGCCTCGGTTGCGGAATGTGCGGCGGGACCGACACCACCTCGGCCACCGACACCTTCACTTCGTCGGACACGTCGGACACGTCGGACACGAGCGACACCGGCGTCGAGCCCGGCCCCTGTTGCGAGCCGGGCCCAGGCCCCTCATGCGAGGAGCCCGACGTGGCCGCTTGCGTGTGCGCGGCGGATCCATTTTGCTGCGACGTGGAGTGGGCACCCCACTGCGCGGACCAAGTCGAGCTCCTCGGCTGCGGCATGTGTGGCGGCTCGGACGTGACGACCACGGCCGACACGGGCATGGAGGACGACACCGGCGGGCCCGAGGCTTGCTGCGAGGCACACCCCACGCCCTCGTGCGAGGAGCCCGATGTGGCCGCCTGCGTGTGCGAAGCGGCCCCCAGCTGCTGTTTCGACAGCTGGTCGCCGGCCTGCGTCGACTTGGTCGAGAACCTCAACTGTGGCTTTTGCGAAGGCGGCGGCGACACCGACGACGGTGGTGGCCTGCCCGACGGCGAGCCCTGCAGCTTCAACGCCGAGTGCGAGGGCGGCTGGTGCTGGTCCGAGGGCATCCCGCCCGAGTCCACCTGCCGCAGCGAGTGCATCCCGAGCCAGGCGCCCTTCGGCTTGTTCTGTGACAGCGACGTCGACTGCTGCTCGGGCTTTTGCCAGCCCTTCGGGTCTTCGGGCCTGGGCCAGTGCCAGTGAGTCGAAGGCGGTCGCGCGGGGCCGCCCCCCGCCTCCGCCGGCCCCGCGCTTGACAGCGAAACCCCGAGCCCGGACGCTTCGGGCCACATGAGCAAGGTCCTCATCATCGGCGCCGGCGGAGTCGGCGGAGTCGTGGCGCACAAGTGCGCCATGAACAAGGACACCTTCACCGAGATCCTGCTGGCGAGTCGCACGGTCGCCAAGTGCGACCGCATCGCGGCCGAGATCCAAGAGATGCACGGCGTGAAGATCTCGACCGCGGCCCTCGACGCCGACGAGGTCGCGCAGACCGTCGCGCTCATCGAGAAGTTTCAGCCCAAATTGGTGATCAACGTGGCCCTGCCCTACCAGGACCTCGCGATCATGGACGCCTGCCTCGAGACCGGCGTGCACTACCTCGACACGGCCAACTACGAGCCCATCGACGAGGCCAAGTTCGAATACAAGTGGCAGTGGGCCTACAAAGAGCGCTTCGAGAAGGCCGGCTTGATGGCCCTGCTCGGCTGCGGCTTCGATCCCGGCGTCACCGGCATCTTCACCGCCTACGCGGCCAAGCACCACTTCGACGAGCTGCACTACCTCGACATCGTCGACTGCAACGCCGGCGACCACGGCAAGGCCTTCGCCACCAACTTCAACCCCGAGATCAACATCCGCGAGATCACCCAGCCGGGCCGCTACTGGGAGAACGGCGAGTGGGTGGAGATCCCCGCGATGAGCATCCACAAGCCCATCGCCTACCCCAACATCGGCGAGCGCGAGTCCTACGTCCTTTATCACGAGGAGCTCGAGTCGCTGACCAAGAACTTCCCCACCCTCAAGCGCGCCCGCTTTTGGATGACCTTTGGCCAGGCCTACATCACGCACCTCGAGGTGCTGCAAAACGTGGGCATGACCTCGATCGAGCCGATCAACTACCAGGGCGTCGAGATCGTCCCCCTGCAGTTCCTCAAGGCCGTGCTGCCGCCCCCCGAGAGCCTCGGTGAGAACTACGAGGGCCAGACCTCGATCGGCTGTCAGATCAAGGGCGTCAAAGACGGCAAGGACAAGAGCTACTACGTCTACAACAACTGCGATCACGCGGCTTGCTACCGCGAGGTCCGCTCGCAGGCGGTCAGCTACACGACCGGCGTCCCCGCGATGATCGGCGCCAAGCTGATGCTCGAAGGCAAGTGGATGCGCCCCGGCGTGTTCAACGTCGAGGAGTTCGACCCGGATCCCTTCATGGAGATGCTCAACGCGCACGGCCTGCCCTGGACCGAGCTCGTCGACGCCGAGCTCCCCCACGAGTACCCCTGAGGCGGCTTCGGTGAGCGCGCCTCGACCCTACGAAGCGGCCGACTACTCGGCCGCCCCCAGCCCGGCTTTCGTCTTGGACGAAGCCAGCTTGCGCGCCAACCTCGAGCACCTGCGCCAGGTCGCCCAAGCGTCGGGCGCGAAGATCATCTGCGCCCTCAAAGGCTTCGCCTTTTACGAGAGCTTCGAACTCGTCCGCCAGTACCTGCCGGGCGTGACCGCCAGCTCCCTGTCGGAGGCGCGCTTGGGCAAAGAGGAATTCGGCGGCGAAGTCCACGCCTACTGCCCGGCCTACATCCCCGCCGACTTCGACGGCATCGCGCAGATCGCCTCGCACATCACCTTCAACTCCCTGCCGGAGTTCGAGCGCTACCGCGATCGCCTGGCCGGATCGAGCGCCGGCCTGCGCATCAACCCGGAGTACGCCGAGGTCGAGACGGATCTCTACAACCCCTGCGTCCCCGGCTCGCGCCTCGGCGTCACCGAAGCGATGCTGGGCCCCAAGCTCCCGCCCGGGATCGAGGGCCTTCACTTTCACACCCTGTGTGAAAAGGGCGCCGACACCCTCTCGCGCACCCTCGATCACGTGCACGCGCGCTTTGGCCATCTGCTCGCGCAAGCCAAGTGGCTCAACATGGGGGGCGGGCACGCGATCACCCGCGAGGGCTACGACGACGCTCTACTCGTCCAGCTCGTCCACGACGTCAAGCGCCGCTACCCCAACCTGGAGTCGGTGATCCTCGAGCCCGGCAGCGCGGTCGGCTGGCAGACCGGCGTCCTGGTCGGCACGGTGCTCGACATCGTCCAAAACGGCCAGACGCGCACGGCGATGCTCGACGTCTCCTTTTCGGCCCACATGCCCGACACCCTCGAGATGCCCTACCGCCCCGCGGTGGTCGGCGACCTCGGCCCCGAAGGCGAAGGCGAGCGTTACCACCTCGGCGGCCAAACCTGCCTGGCCGGCGACTTTAAGCCCGACTACGTCTTCGACCACGAGCTCGAGGTCGGCGAACGCCTCGTCTTCTTGGACATGATCCACTACACGATGGTGAAGACCACGACCTTCAACGGCGTGAACCTTCCGGCGATCGCTATTCGCCGCGAAAGCGGCGAGATCGACGTGCGCAAGACCTTCGGCTTCGAGGACTACAAGCGGCGGATCTGAGGGGCGGGGCGGCGCGGCTCGTGGTGGTGGTCTACGGACAGAAATCGGGCGCAGGGTGGTAGAGGCTCGGGTAGGCACAGACGCCGCTCTCCCGAAGGTAGCCAGCCCGGGTTCGAGTGAGGCGGACGGCGTTGATTTCGCTCCTCGTAGGGTCAATGAAAGAACCTACGAGCGACTTGTTCACGCCTACGGCGCATGGCTTGTCCTCGGGCGGAGAATTGTAAGTGCAGCCCCATGTCAGCAGCGGGCCGCCACTGGTTCCTCGCTGGGTGAACCCAGTCGTGCGCAACAGTCGACTGTTTGAGTCGTCAACGATGAGCGATGTGTCCGGAGTTCGATACATCCAGCCCGCACAGTGTCCGGCATGAACCCCAGTCTCCGGGGAGTTCGCGCACAGGAAGGTCGAGTCGGGCCAGTCCAAACTGTTCTCGTCGCCATCGTCTCCCGGGTACCCCATGACCGACAACGTCCTGCCCTCTCGTCTCAAGTCGTCGAGGGAAGGCGAACACATCTGGTACCAGCCAAGGTGGAGGTTGGGGTCGGCGAGTCGAACCGGATCGTCTTCGAGGACTAGAAGCGCGTAGTCGTCATCGCCGATGAAGAACTCTCCATCCACGAGTTCTTTGGGCGGAACAACAACTTCTGCCGACCATGGTCCACCGTTGTACTCTGGGAGGTCGTGGACCGCTCCACCCCTTCCTGGGTGAAACGTGATCCTGATGCTTCCATCGATCAAACCCTCGTTCAGGTCGAGACCACCACCGAGCGGTCCATTGATCACGTGCCAGTTTGTCAGAATATGGCGTGGTCCAACCAAGAACGCGGAGCCAACGAAGCCGCTCGTCGTCGCTCCGACGGTCCACTCGACTTCCAGTCGCCCGGTCGCTCGGTACGGGTAGCTTTGAAGCGTGAACTCGCCGACCACAGGAACCCGAGCGTCCCCTTCGGGCGCGCCGGCCGGAGCGTGATTGCGTGGCTGTTGCTTCTCTGTTGGTTTACCCGACTGGTCAACGGCTTGGATGGCCTCGAAGGTCGCCGGGTCCTGTAGGATCGATGGGTGGCCCCAGACGTACGGGGTCCCGAGATAGTCTTCGCTGGGCAGGTAGAGAGGCTCTCCGGCGCTTTCGGCCTCAGCGCCAGCCTCGCCGCCTTCGGTTTCAGTTGACGCGGTGGGGCCCGCGTACGCACGGTCCCCGCAGATCTCCCCCGGTGTAGTTGGACAGCCGTAGAGACACACCAGGACCGAACCGAAGCTAGAAGCTCGCAAAGCGAATTGCATACGTTTCGCTCCCTTCCGCTGTAGCTGTGAAGAATCCCTCGATCAGTTGTCCTTCTTGGAAGGTCATTCGGACTTGACGCCTCACAGGCGGTAGGTTCTCGGGGGCTACGAACTGCAGTTCCGGCGTGGGTACTTGAAGTTCGCCGGACGCTTGTACCTGCGGACCGTCCTGTGAACCTTCGGGGACGACCATGAGCAGCATCTGGTCTTCGGCCGTCATGGTTCCGTCGGTTGTACTCAGTGAAACCGAAAATTCGAGCGCGAGCGAGTTGAAGCAGGTAACTCCGTCGTCGGGATCCAGGTCAACGCCCTCGGACCAGAAGAAGCGGGCTGCTCCCACGTCGAACGTGAGCTCAAGTCCTGTGCTGCTGCCCGACCGGCCGGGGATCTCGACCTCGACACCATTTTGCTGCAACCTCCAATCGAGGGTCGTGGTGACGCTTTCGGGCACCTCGGCCAATAGATCGGCCCCCGTTTTGCCCCAAGGTGTGGGGTCGTCGGCATCCGAAAGGGGGTGCTCAATCGAGTCACAGCCCGGGTCGGGGGTGATGCCGGTGTCTGCCGAGTCGTCCTCGTTTCCTGAACCAGATTCGTCGGAGGGCCTCGGCTGATTGCAACCGACGAGGGTCGTTGCGAAAAACGCAAACGATACGAAGGACCTAGTTCGCCGTACCAAGCGGCTATCGTACCAGTCATCGAGGGGGACACAAGATGGGGCGCTGCAGTGATCTGACGAATGCTCCGCACAGCGCGGGGTCGATGAAGCACAGGTAGACTAGCGACGATGCCTTGGCGTCGGTCGTTGATGAACATCGCCGGTTCCGAGGATGTTGAAACCGTCTTCCCCGATTGCGCTCCATTTTCGAGATGCCACGGAAGCGCTGACCTCCATGTCATCCATGCGCCTTGGAGCGGGCCGAGTGGCGCCTTCGTTCGCAGACTGCTCGAGGGGCTGGGGGAGATCGGATGGCGGGGCTGCGTGCGGATCTACGATATCGACGTGGTGAACGCCGCGCCGGCGGGACCCTTCCACGCGAGCTTGGGTGCCGCGCCTCAGGGCTACGGCGAACTCTTCGTAGGCGAGGAGGGGGAGCTCGTGGCGTTGACCGACTGCAAGCGGGGCTTTGGACCGCTCATCGATTGGCTGGGAAGAAGCGAGGCCTACGCGGCGCTGGCGAGGCGGCTCGGCGAGGGGCTCTGGGCGGAGTTTGGACATCCGCCGAAGGAGCGGCTTGCGCCCGGGCATCTCGAACTTCGACGTCGGTATCGGCGGGCTCTCGCAGACGACGACCTGGGGCTCGCCGCAAAGCTGCGCGCTCGGCTGGCGCGTGAGTTCGGTGACGCGCAGCCCTAGCCTCGAGCGAGGTCGAAAGTAGCGGAGCGGGAGGGATTCGAACCCTCGGTACGGTTTCCCGTACGGCGGATTTCAAGTCCGCTGCCTTCAACCACTCGGCCACCGCTCCGGGCCGCGCACCATAGGGGATGGGCGGGCCGGCTTCAAGCGGGGGCCGGCGGCTCAGAGGTCGCGGAGGTTGCGTTGGGCTTCGGCGCGACCGGAGGCGTCGGGCGGGGCCATCTGCAAGTAGCGCTCGTAGGCTTGGCGGGCTTGGGGCTTGCGGCCCATCGCTTGGTAGGCGCGGCCGAGGCGGCGCCATGCGTCTTGGGTCTGCGGGCCTTGGTCGGGGGCGACTTCGACGGCCGAGGCCAGGGCGCGCGAGGCCGCCGCGTGGTTGTTCGCGTCGCCTTCGATGCGGCCTTCCCAGTAGGAGGCTTCGAAGCTCTTGGGATCGAGACGACGGGCCTTGCGCAGGAATTCCAAGGCCTTCTTGCGGTTGCCGATGTCGTAGTACGCGCGACCGAGCACCGCGAAGGCGAAGGGGAACTCCTCCGTTTCGCCGACCAGGGGCTCGAGCATCGAGATCGCCTCGCGGGATTGGCCACCAAAGGCCAAGCGTCGGCCCAGGTAGGCCGCGGCCAGCACGTTGCCGGGCTCCAGCTCCACCGCGCGCTGAAAGCGGCCCAGGGCCTTGCGCTCTTGGCCCGTCTCTTCGAGGGCGCGGCCCAGCCAAAACTCCACGTCCGAGTTCGGATCGCTCGGGCGGGACTGCTCGAACTCGATCAGCGCCGCCTCGTATTCGCCTCGGGCGAACAGAACGCGGCCGCGGGCCAAGTGCCCCTCCCAGGAGTTCGGGTTGCGGACCAGCACGCGGTCCACCAGCTTCATCGCTTCGTCGGGCTTGCCTTGGCCCAAGCGGAGCATCGCGCCCGTCAAGGTCACCTCGTCCGAGGCGCGCTCGTCGGCCAGGTGCTCGCCGATCAGGGCTTCGAGTCGCTCGAGCTCGCCGCGGCGCAGGTAGATGCGGCCGAGGGGGCCGGTGAGTCCGGGGTAGTTGCCCGTGCGCTCGGCCAGGGCCAAGAAGGTCTTCTCGGCCGCCGTGCGCTCGCCCAAGGCCAGTTGGGCGTTGGCCAGGGCCAAGCGGGCCTCGTTCGCGCGGGGGTCGACTTCGATCGCCGCTTCGAGATCCGCTTTGGCCAGCTGGGCTTGGCCCGTGCTGCTGTGCATCCCGGCGCGGGCCAAGAGCAGCTGGGCTTTGGCGGCTCGGGTCGCGCTCGTGTTCGCCTCGGGGAGCGCGGAGAGGTGCGTCTCGACCACCTCGAGCCCCAGCTCGGCTTGGTTCGCGCGGGCCAGGAGCTTCGCTTCCAGGCTCGTCGCTTCGGTGTCGAGGGGATCGAGCTCGCGCGCTTTGGTGAACTCGGCGCGGGCCTCGTCGACCTTGAGTCGCATCGCGTGGACGCGGCCACGCAGGCGGTGCACACGGGGCATCTCCTCGGCGCCCGCGGGCAGGGCGGCCAGGCGCTCCAAGGCGAGGTCGCCTTCGCCCAGCGCGATGGCCACTTCGGCGTTGAGCAGCGCCGGCTCGAGCACGCCGGGGTTGTCGCGCCCGATGATGTCGGCTTCGGAGCGAGCCGAGGCGTTGTCGCCTTGGTCGAGCAAGATCCGGATCCGGGCGAGCGTCGCCGTCAGGTCGCGGGGGTTGAGCTCTTTGGCCTGCTCCAAGTAGCGCAAGGCCGCGGCCGTGTTGCCCTGGGCGGCCGCGATGTGGGCGCGCAAGATCAGGGTCGAAGACTGGAAAGCCGGCACCGGGATCGGGGCACTTTCGAAGGCAGCGGCGATCTCCGCTGCCCGCGAGAGCTGGCCCGCCTCGAGCAGCGCTTGGGCGTAGGCGAAGATGAAGCGCGGGTGGTTGGCGTGCGCTTCGTAGGCCTCGGACAAGATCTCGAGGCCGGCGTCTTCGGTGGCCGCGCGGGCGCGGGCGCGGACCAAGGTCGCGCCCACCGAGTCGGGGCGGGCGGCCAAGACCTCATCGGCGGCCGCAATCGCCTCGGCGTGCTTGCCTTGGGCCTGCAAGACCCACGCGCGGTAGAGCTTGGCGCGCGGATCTTTGGCGTCGAGCTTTTGCAGCGCGGCGTCGTACTGACCGTCGGCAAAGGCGAGCAGGCCAAAGACGCGCGTCGCGTAGCTGTTGGTGTCGCTCTCGTAGCCGCCCAAGAGCTCGCGGGCCTTGCCGACGAGCACGGGGTCGGGGCCGTAGCGGGCGTGCAAGAGCAAGGCGGCCTCGGCTTGCCCGACCCGCTCGCCTTGGCTCTCGAGCATCGCGAGGGCTTGTTGGTAGGACTGGGGCGTATCCTCGTCGAAGCGCGCGAGCACGGCGGCGCCACGTTCGACGGCGGGGCCTCCCGGGGCGAGCTTGGGCTGCGTGCCGGCGCCACGCTCGACCACGGGCTCCGTCTCACCATCGAAGAGGCCCAGGGCATAGGCGCCCCCGATCCCGCCCACCACCAGCAGCAAGCTGCCACCGATGATGGCGAGGCGCTTGGGCGTGAACAAAGGCAGGCGCTTGGGCGCCGGCGAGGCGCGATGGTTGATGACCTCGTCCCCGGAGAGCTGGCGACCGGGCGCGGCCGCCAGATCCGTCGCGGCGGCCTTGGGGGCAGCGGCGGCGGCGGCTTCGGGGATCGCTTCGGCGACGGCGGGTTCGGGTTCTAGCTCCGGCTCCGGCTCCGGCTCGGGGCTGTTTTCGGCCGAGCTCGCGTAGCCACCGTCGAAACCGGGGCGGGGCTCCGGCTTGGGGGCCACGCCACCGACGCGGTCGATGTCCAGCTGCAGGCCTTCGAAGCCCGCGGGCGCCAAGTCGGCCGCGGGGGTCGGCAGGTTCTCGGCGGGCGCCGGAAGGTCCTCGGCGGGCGCCGGCAAGTCGAGATCGTCGAGTCCGCCGGGGGGCGCCGGAAGATCGATGTCGCCGAAGTCGGTGCCGGCGGGGGTCGGCAAGTCGAAGGACTCGTGCCCGTGTCGCGTCGCCGGCGTGGGGAGATCCAAGCTCAGGCCATCGTCGCCGCTCGCCGCGGGGGCGGGGAGATCCAAGCCGTCGTCGAGAGAGGCGGCGGGCATGTCGAAGCCGGCGGGCGCCGGAAGATCCAGATCCGGGGTGACGGAGGGACCGGCGGGGGCCGGGAGATCGATGCCGCCGGCTCCGCCCGGTGGAGGCGGCGGGGCCGAGGGCGGTCCGCCCGCCGGCGGCATGCCGAAGATGGTCTTCGCTGCCGGTCGCGACTTTTTGCCGCCGCCGAGGTTCATCGGCGGAGGCGGCGGAGCACCGAGACCTGGCTTGCCGGCGGACTTGCCGGTGGCCGTGCCGCATTGGGGGCAGTTGGGCGGCAGCGGCGCGAAGCCGTCATCGATCTGCAAGGAGCACTGGGGACAGGTGTACATCGGACGCCGGGGGCCCTTGGACGGCGATTCGAGGCCTTCTTGGGCCTTCGAGGGGCAAGGCAGGATACCAGATGTCCATCGCGCCGAGCGCGTGTACGCTCGTGCAGTGATCTTGAGGGACCCGGTCCACGGGCTCATCTCCTTCACGGGCGCTCACGAGCGCTTGTTGATGCGCCTGATGGACACCCGCGAGGTGCAACGCCTGCGCCGCATCCGCGCCTTGGGCTTGGCCTCGCTGGCCTTTCCCGGCGGTGAACACAGCCGCTTCGCGCACGCGGTGGGCTCTGCTTACGTGATGCGGCGCTACCTCGAGCGGGTCTGGGATCTGTCCCATGTGCTCTCGCCGGCCGAGCGGCTCGACGTCCCGACCGAGGGCGTCGCCTTGGCCGCGGCCTTGTTGCACGACTTGGGACACGGGCCCTACAGCCACACCTTCGAGACCTTGGTGCCGGGTGCGCGCCGCCACGAGGCTTGGACCTCGCAGATCTTGTTGGATCCGGACACCGAGGTGAACGCGGTCTTGCGGGACTTCGACGCCGAGGCGCCGGCCATGGTCGACCGCCTGATCCACGGCCAGCACCCGATCGATCACCTCTCGCGCGCGGTCTCGGGAACCTTCGACGTCGATCGCTGCGACTACCTCTTGCGCGACAGCCACATGACGGGGGTGCGCTACGGGACTTTGGATCTCGACTGGCTCTTGCAGTCTTTGCGCCTGCATCGCGACGAAGGGGCCGCCGCCGCGAGCTTGGCCGTCGACGGCGACAAGGGCCTGACCGCGGTCGAGGGCTTTTTCCTCGCGCGCTTGCACATGTACCGGCAGGTCTATCTGCACAAGGCCGTGCGCGCGGCCGAGGTCATGGTGCGGGCCTTGTTTGCGCGCCTGCGCGAGGTCGGCCTGCCGGCAGGCACAGATCCCGCCTTGGCCGAGGTCTTCTCGGGCCGCGAGCTCGACACCGAGACCTACCTTCGCCTCGACGACGCCGTCTTCGAGACCACCTGGGCGCGCTACGCCGAGGCCAAAGACCCCGTCTTGCGGCGCTTGGCCGACGGGATCCGCAACCGCCGCTTGTTCAAGACACACCCCTTGCCCGCCGACGCCGAGCGCGAAGAGGTCGAGGCGATCTTGCATGCGCACCTGCCCGCCGACATGCCCAAAGCGCTGGCCGTGGTCGACCGCCTCGAGCTTCGCGCCTACCAAGAAGACGAGGCCCTGTCGGTCATCGAAGCCGACGGACGCAGCGTCAACTTGCTCGACGCCTCGCCGCTGATGCGAGGTCTGGCCGGGCAGGTCTTCGTGATCCACCGGGCCGTCTTTCCGGCCGAGATCCGGCCGGCCGTGACGCGGGCCTTGTCCGAGCGCTTTGGGCCTTCCGCTGCGTCGAGCGAGGACGATGTGGCCGAGGCGGCCACCGGCTAGGCATGAGCGGCAAGCGCAAGAACCGAGCGGCGCGCTGCGAGGTGTGTGGCGTTCACGAGGGCCTTTGCGTGTGTGCCTACCTGCCGCGCGTCGAGACCGACTTCGAGATCCTCGTCGTCCAAAACAACCACGAGGTGAACAAGCCCACCAACACCGGGCGCTTGGTCTCGCACGCCTTCGCTCGCAGCACCGTGCTGCGCTACGCGGTCCGCGGCGAAGCCTTCGATCCGCGGGAGCTGCAGCGCGACGATCGTCGCTACGCGCTGCTCTTCCCGCGAGACGAAGCGCCGACTTTGGCGCCCGGCTTGCTGGGGGATCCCGTGCCGCTTCGACTGGTCGTGCTCGACGGCACCTGGGGCCAGTGCTCGCGTATGAGCCGTCGCGTGCCGGGGCTGGCCGAGATGCCCGCCTACAGCCTGCCCCCGGGGCCGGCCTCCCACTGGGGCGTGCGCCGGGCCTCGGAGCCCAGCCGGATCAGCACCTTCGAGGCGGTCATTCGCGCCTACGAGGCCCTACAAGGCGAAGCCGGGGCGGAGCCTTTGCACGCGTTTTTCGACCGCTTGTGCGCGGCGATGCTCTTTATGAAGGGCAAGCTGCCCTCGCCCGAGGTTCCGGCGCAGTGGCCCATCGAAGGTGGTGTGGCCAAGCGCGAGGGCATCTGACGCCCCTTGGTGGCGCCTCCCATGTTCGGGGGCCCCAAAAAACCAAAACGCCGGGTCCGGGTGGACTCGGCGTTGATTGGCGGGGCGGACGGGACTCGAACCCGCGACCTCCGGCGTGACAGGCCGGCGTTATAACCGACTTAACTACCGCCCCTGGGTCTATTTTTGGGTCCCCGGAGGCTTCCGGGGACCGGGAGAATGTTGGAGAGCGGCCGGGGTGTCAAATGTTTTTTTTGGGGCGCCGCGGCGAAGCCTCAGCCCGCGCCGTGGAGATCGTGGATCTCGCGCGATCGCTCGATATTCGCCTGCATTTGGGGCGTCGGGGCCCGCGTGGGCGCGGGGGCCAGCGTCGGGCCCTGCCCGGCCAGGGTCTCGAGACACATCTGCACGCTGTCGGCGAGGGCCTGCGGGGCGTAGCCGCCTTCGAGGGTCAAGACGAGTCGTCCCTGCGCGTGCTCGCGCGCGAGGTGCAAGCTGCGCGCACATAGATCCGCAAAGCCGTACTCGGTCAGCGCGAGCTCGCCGAGGGGATCGTCGCGGTGCGCGTCGAAGCCGGCCGAGATCAGGATCAGCTGGGGATCGAAGGCTCGCACCTTGGGCACGACCACCTGCTCGAAGGCGGCCGCCGCGTCGCCGTCGTTGGCCCCGATCGGCATGGGCAAATTGAGCGTCGCGCCGCGCCCCTCGCCGCGTCCGCGCTCGGCGATGCCGCCCGTGCCCGGCCAGTGATCGGCTTGGTGCAGATCCACCACGAGCACGCTGGGATCCGACTCGAAGATCTCGGCCGTGCCGTTGCCCGGGTGCACGTCCCAGTCGATCACGCACACGCGCTCGAGGCCCTGGGCGCGCGCGTGGGCGGCCGCGACGGCGACGTTGTTGAACAGGCAAAAGCCCATGGCCTGCCCAGGGCGGGCGTGGTGTCCGGGCGGGCGGACCAGACAAAAGCTCTGGGCGTGCTCACCGGCCAAGCTCGCGTCGACGGCGGTGATCAGCGCGGCGGCGGCCGTCCAGGCGGCCTCGGTGGAGTCGGGCCCGACCGAAGTGTCCGGGTCGAGCTGCATCGTCTGGCCGCGCATCGCACTGAGGCGCGCGACATGGTCGACCTCGTGGACCCCTTCGAGGCGTCGCAGGTCGAGGGGCGAGACGGCCAGGCGGCTCAGGCCCTCGGCCGCCTCGACCACGGGCACCAAGGCGTCGTAGCGCGCCGGGCTCTCGGGATGCTGCGCCCGCCCGAGGTGGGTGGGGTCGTGCGCTCGAAAGCGGGGATCGAAGATCAGCGCGGGACGCGAAGGCATGCGGATGTGCTCGACGAAGGGCCCGGGCTCGGCCGGCTACTTTTGGGCGGG
Organism: Polyangia bacterium; assembly: GCA_030431075.1. GTDB lineage: Bacteria > Myxococcota_A > Polyangia > Nannocystales > Nannocystaceae > JAUIJR01. The sequence goes on from JAUIJR010000025.1 coordinate 14,389, forward strand.
AAGGACGACCTGCATCTCACGCGGCGCGGGCGGACCTTGGATCCGCGCCGTCATCACGTTGGCGCTCTCGCGGCGCAGTTCGATGTCGAAGGGCGGGCCTTCGGCCTTCCAGGTCCACAAGCTGGCGAAGTCCAAGGCGCCACCCATGGCCGCTTGGGCCAGAGTCTCCAGCTGGGCGCGGCTCAAGGCCACGTGCAGCGCGCCTTCGGGGGCGTCGCTGATCGGGGGGACCGAGCCCTCGAGGCCCTCGATCCAGCGGGCGAGCTCGGCGTCGGCGCGCGGGCCCACGGTGCCGATCACCCCGGCGAAGCGGGCGTCGGCCGCGAAGGCGACGTGCAAGGCGCCGTGATCGTCGAGCATCGGCTCGAGCTCGCGGGCCATGCCTTTGACCCCGCGCAGATCGATGCGGTGCACCTCGATCCCGCCCGCGCTCGCTGCGTTCTTTTTGAGACGCACATCGGGCACGTCGGAGGAGAAATTGCGCACCAAGGAGATTCCGTCGGTCACGCCGCGCACGAAGTGCAAGACCGCGACGCCGGCCTTCTTGGGATCTTCGGCGCCGTAGCCCCAGCGCATGTGGCCGTCGGCGAAGGCGACCAGCACGCGCCCGTCCCAGCCGCGCAAGATCGCGTTGAAGCGCGCCGCGAGGTCGGTGGCGAAGCCTTTGACCAAAAAGGGCAGGTCGTCGATCTGGCTTTGGATCTGGGAGATCACCCGCGAGACGGCACGCGAGTAGCCCATGTAGCGCGAGGATGCGCCGATCAAGGTGCTGCGCTCGCGCAGCAGCGGGGTCATGGCGCCCGCGCCCAGCTCGGCTTCGGCCAGCGGGTCGAAGCCAGCTTCGAACTGCATGCGCAGCTTTAGATCGTCGACCTCCCCTTCGACCCAGACCCGCTCGAGGGGCAGCTCGCCCGCCTCGCTCGGGGGTCGCAGGCGCTCGACGGTGGCGGTGCCCACGATCGGCGCGCGCCCATAGGTCGAGGCCAGCTCGATGCCGGAGACCAGCCCGGGCAAGGAGCGCGCCAAGGTGATCCGGGGGCCGTCCGAGGTCTCGCGCAGCCACGCGAGGATCTGCGCTTGCCCCCCGGGTGGACCGGGCAGTCGGACCGCGCCGAACTCTCCTTCGGGCGGGAGCTCGGCCAGCGAGCTCGACAACGACGCGTAGGCGGCCGGTGTGATCGGCAGGTGGAAGATCGCGGCCTCGCCGAATTCGACGCCGTCCCAGGGGCCCGCCGCATCGACGGCGCGGGCGATGGCGTCGGCGCGCGATCGCTCGACGAAAAAGCCGAGCTCCATGGCCAGCCAGGCGTTGGGATCGATCGCGTTCGGGAGCAAGTTGTGGGCGGCCGCGGCGATCCGATGTGGCGCCTGCACGTGCATCAAGGTGTCGGGCTCGGCCGGCAAGGGCAGCGGGTCCGGCAAGCGCACGCCTTGGGGCGTGCCTTGGCGCGCGCTTTGATCCGCCGAGGGGATCGCGCTGCCCGGGCCTTGACCTTTTTTGCAGGCGCCGGCGCCCAGGGCCAAGCTCGCGGCGAGCAAGAGGCGCGCACAGCTGCGGGGGACGCTCCCTCGTCGCGGGGCCTCGCCCGGAGCCAATGAGGGGTCTCGCTCGCCTCGCCACGTCCTCGTGAGCACGGCGAAAGCTAGCAGCTCGCCCGCAGGCTCGCACGCGCGCGGGCTGAGCCCGGTCGAGGCTGGGCGGGGACGGCTGGGGGTGACATCAAAGCCCGCATCGGTATCCTCCGAGCGTGCGCGCCCGCCGGCTCGGCTTCGACCTCGACGATCCCCTCGCCCCCCACTGGTTGGCGGCGGCCTGGACGAGCTTTGGGCGCGCCGGGGCCGCGAGCGCAGACCTGGAGTGGAGCGCCACCCGAGGCAAGAGCAGCCCTCGCTTGCGCCAGGCCCTGCGCCGGATCTCGAGAGATCCCAAGGCCGTCTCCTGGCTCGAGCAGATGAGCGCCCGGACGAGCGAAGCGGGCAGCGAGGCCTCCCCGGGACTGTGGCTGGGCGGTGAGGCCGGGCCGGCCGTGCGCTTCGACGCGCGCGGCCGGGTGATCGGCATGGGCGAAGATCCCCTGCGCGCGAGCGATGCCCTCGCCCCAGGGCAGGTCCAAGCGGTCGTGCGATCGGTGGCGATGTGGGCGGGCCGCTTCGAGCTGCGCTGGCTGATGGTCGAGCTGGCCTTGGCCAGCCGCCGCGCCGGCGCGACGGATCCCCGCGGCCTCGAGCGTGCCTTGGAAGTTCACTTCCCCGAGCTCGCGGGCAAGGTGCGCGTGCACGTCCGGCCCGGACTTCACGCCGCGGCCGAGCTCGGGGTCAGCCGCCTCGAGCTGTGCGCGAGCTTTGCCGGGGCGCCGGGGGCCGAGCGCATGCAGACGAGCTTGCGCGACCTGCTGGCCTCGCCGCGCTGGTCCGAGCAGCTCGACGCGGTCGGCGAGGACTTCGCGCCCGCCCACGCCCTCGACCGGGCCCAGCTCTTGGTGGACCGCACGAGCCTGGGCGGCCTGGGGCCCCTGGGTCGGATGCGCGTGTGGTACGACGCTCAAGCCGTGCAGGCGGCCCGGGCCTTCACCTGGGCCCGGCACTGCGAGCTCGAGGAGGCCCCATCGTGAGCACCGCCCGGATCTGCATCGTCATCGCCTTTGGGCTGATCGTGATGACCCGCGCGATGCTCATGGCCGAGCAACGGCGCCTGGGGGGGATCGACAACCGACGTCCGCGTCGTCAGTGGCGTCAGCTCAAGGGCCGCGGTGCGCGGATCCTCGAGACCTACCACGACGCGATCGAGGCCTTCGCCCCGCTGGCCGCGGCCGTGTGGGTGGCCGAGTCGGCCGGCGCCCTCCAAAAGCAAGTCGACGTGCTGGCCATGGCCTGGGTGATCACCCGCGTGGTGCACCCGGCGGCGCACGTGGCCGAGGCCGACTACTTGCGCGCCGGCCTCGGGGTCTTGTCGTGGGTGTGTGTGGCGGGGCTCTTTGCCTTGGGCCTCACGGCGGGCTGAGCCCGCTCCAGGCCTTCGCTTCAGGCCTTCGCTTCAGGCGCTGGGGTCGAGCACCCGCCCGACGAAAAGCGGCGTGCCGCTGCGACTGTCGTGCAAGACGAGCACGAAGGGGCGGTCGAAGGTCAAGGTCGCCTCGGGGCCGCCGCCGCCGTCTTCACCGACGACGATGCCGGTGGCCGCGGCCGCCTCGACGCCGGTCTCGTCGACCGCGATGACGGTGCTGTGCACCACCTCCGTGATCGCGCCGGCGACCGTCGCGTCGAAGTTGGGCGGCCACACGTCGATCAAGCCGAGGGCCTCGAGGGCAGTCTTGAGCGAGGTGTCCGCCTTCAGGTCGAAGCGCGGGAAGTAGAGCTCGACGTTGCCGTAGTTCAACGCGGAGATCGCCGCGTGCAGACCCGCCCCGTCGAGCGCGCTCTCGTAGGCGTCGAAGTCCATCGTCGGCATGATGGCCACGAGCTCGAGGCCGCCGCCGCGCAAGGGGATCGCCACCGCGTCGTACTCGCTCTCGCGCGCCCAGCGAACGGAGGTGTCGTACTTGTGCATCATCGGGACCGAGACGGTGCTCGCGTCGAGGCGCGTGAAGTCGGCCATGGAGGTGGCGTTCTCTTCGAAGGGATCCGCCCACGGGGCTTTGACGTACAAGGCGTTGACGAGCACCAAGGTGGTCGTCGCTTGAATGATGCCGGGCTTGAACAGCTCGGGGATCAGACCGTTGGTCTGGATCGAGACCCACTCGTTGATCTTGAGGCGCTCGCCCTCGGCGTCGCCCATGAAGTCGGCGAGGCGAACGCCCGCGTCGTAGTGGGTGGACAAGATGTCCAAGAAGGGTGCGGGCAGCGAGGCCTCGACGCTGGGCAGGGCCCACACGCCGTTGGCCGGCGTGACGATGACCGGGTCTGCCTTTTCGTACTCGTCGTCGATGCCCTCGAGGTTCAAGGCCTGCAGCTGGGCGTCTTGCCAGTTGAGCGCCTCATGGGTGGCCGGGTCGCCGAGATCGAAGCGGAGCGTCGACTCCACCTGGTCGAAGCCGGGATCATTGATGCCCTCCCACAACATGCCGAAGGCGGTCTGGATGCTGTAGGGCGAGATCGAAAAGCCCTTGCCGTCGAAGGGCTCGGCGCGCAGCTGGTGGTAGAGGTCCATGGCCAGCGCGTACTGGCTGGCGACCAGCGTGTCGGCGTCGCTCTCGCCGAGCTGTGGATCGGTGTCGTGGGGCAGCCCGGAGCGGGCCTCCATCCACTCGGGCAGGGGGTCGCCGGTCTCGCCGGACTCGCCGGTCTCACCATCGTCACCGCTGCCGGTGGAAGCGCAAGCGCCGAGGCCCAGGGCCAAGACGGTGAACAAGTAAGGAATTGTCGATCGAAGGGTCTTCATGCCGATGGATGCCTCGCGGCTCCAAGGTAGTGCCGCGAATGCGCGAATCGATCATGTCGCGCCCAGGGCGAGCGGGCCCGCGCACAGCTTGCCGGCCGCTGCGAGCGGGAGTTTCGAGCCCTAGGCGCGTTTGACGCCGGGGAGCTGGGCGGCCAGGCGCAGCTGGCCCGCGTGGACTTGGCGCACGAAGAGGAAGGCCAAAGGCGCGGCCGCGATGCGCGTCAGGTTGCCCAGCAGGTCGAGGCGCTGGGCAAAGACCAGGGGATCGAGCTCGAAGCCACGGTCTCCGAAAAAGTACCAGGCGGCCACATCACCGCTGAGGTTCGAGATCAGCCACACCAGCCACCAAACTCCAAAGATCGCCGGGAAGGCCTGCGTGCGCCAGTCGCCTTGGGCCGGGCCGCAGCTCGCCTTGTACAGCTCGCGCAGACCCAAAAGGGGCATCACGAGGTGCGCGACGGGGATGAAGAACCACAGCACCCGTTTTTCTTCGGCGAAGCGCAGGCCCTGGCGTCCGAGGGCGCGCAGGTTTCGACCGGCTTCAAAGAGCCACGACAAGAAGAAGGCGGCGCAGGCCCCAAAGGCCAACAAGTTCACCGCGCCCAGGGCGAAGAAGCGATTGTCGCTGGCCGTCCCCGCCTCGAGATCGATCGGGGCACCGGACAAGGCGCGGTCGATGAAGTCGAGCTGATCGTAGTCGGTCCAGGCCGCGGCCGCGGCCGCGATCGCGCTGACGGTCAATGCGATCCCGACCCGACGTACGCGCGGGCTCTGGTCGCGGAAAGTCGGGCGCGGCGTGGCCGTCTCGGCCACGGCCTCGAGCGGCTCCCCGCAGCTGGCACAGGCGCGGCTTCCGGCCGTCCAGGCGCTGCCGCAGCTGCGACAAAAGGCGGGTTCGTCCGCGCGGTACATCTCAGTCGATCCCCTTCTCGCGCACGAAGGTGCGGTGCTTGAGGCCCGCACGCACCGCGTTCACGAGCGCCACGACGATGAAGATCTTGATGATGATGCCCTTGTAGATCGAGCTCGGGTCCGCCCAAGCGTTGATGCCGAGGACGACCAGGTACAAGGCCAAGCCGGCGGAGGCGGCCGCGAAGGGTCGCTTGGCGGCGAAGAACCAGATCGCCCAAAAGGACGCGACCAAGGCGCCGTCGATCATCATCACCGTGTTGCGGATGGATGCGTCGGCCTGCACGGTCTCGATGACGGCACCCAGCGTGGACAACACGGCGACGATGAGCAAAGGAGCGCGCGCGCTTTTGGCTTGCTCGAGCAGAAAGTCGGCTTCGACGGCGTCGGCGGCAGCGGCAGTCGCGGCCGGATCTTCGACGGTCTTGCCACAGGCTTCACAAAAGCGGGCCCCGCTCGGGTTCGAGTGTCCACAGCTGGCGCAGGTCAACATGCAGGTCGACGCTACCACGCGAGTGGCCAGATTGAGCGGAGCCTCAATCTGGCGTGCTGGTTTGGACCCAACGATGGTGGGCGCGCGCGGCCTGGAGGCTCTGTAGCAAGGCGACGAGGACGCCCAGCTTGGCGACAAAGCCCCATCGCAGGCTGCCGGGGTCGATGAAGGCGCAGGTGAGTGTGAGTGCGAGGTAGAGCGCGAGGCACGAGCCGACGAGGGGCTGGGGCTGGGGTCGGCTTCGGGGCTCGCCCAGCTTTGCCCACGTCGCCCAGATCGCGGCGGTGGCGAGGGCTTGGCACAAGCCGACGGGTACGCGCGCGGCGGGAGCACTCCCGCCGATGGCGAGGGCCGCGGCGATCAGGGCGAACACGCCGGCACCGAGCAAGGGCGCCCGGGCTTCGCCGTGCAGCTGCCTTTCTCGCTCGCGGGTGACCGCGTCGCCCACCTCGCGAGTTTCCTGCTCATGCGCGTCCACGTTCACCTCGTGCAACGCTAGCAGCGCGGGGGCCTCGATCATTCCCCGCGCACGAAAAAAGCCGCCGGCCCGAAGGCGGCGGCTTTTTGATCGGCCCGGGGCCGCTCGTGCACTAAAGGCGCACGTACTCGAACTCGAGGGGCTTGCCCTCGATGCCGCGGCTGGGCGGGGCGATCCAGTTGGCGAACTTTCCGGGCTCGTGCACCGGCTTCATGATCGACAAGAGGTAGTCGTTGTCGGCCGGGGTGAGCAGCCACTTTTGCTCGTTCGCGCGGTACTCGTCTTCGCTGATGAGCTCGCCGTCCGGGTTGAAGAAGTGCCCGGCGTGGATGCCCTGGTGGCGGTGGAAGCGACGGCTCGGCAGGGTCAAGCGGGTCTCGACGCCCTCTTCTTCGAGCACCTTGTTCCACTTGCGAAGGGCGCGCTCGCAGTCGGCCACGTACTCGTCGCGCAGGACCTCGTTCATCGCGTTGCGAAGGGGGATGTCCTTTTCGACCAGCTTGCCGCCCTCGACCAGGTGCATGCGGTAGTCGCCGCTTTGGGCCTTGTGGTCCTCGTACTTCTTGGCTTCGCGGAAGCGACCCTTGAGACCCGAGGCGAAGAAGTCCGCCGCGTTCGAGGAGATCTCGCCGCCGAAGAGGTCCAAGCTGTAGGTGAACCAGTAGTTGATGGTGCGCTGGATCAGATCGAAGTCGATGCCGCCTTGGTTTCGGACGTCGCCGTTCGGGTCCATCTTCTCGAGCTGGGCCGAGCGCTGGATGATGCGCTGCAAGCCGGTCTGCCCGACGAAGAGGTGGTGGGCCTCTTCGGTCAGCATGAACTGGGTGGTGCGGGCCAGCGGGTCGAAGCCCGACTCGGCCAAGGCGGCGAGCTGGTACTTGCCGTCGCGGTCCGTGAACATGGTGAAGGCGAAGAAGCTCAGCCAGTGATCGCAAGGCTGGTTGAAGGCGCCCAAGATGCGAGGCTTGTCCTCGTCACCGCTGCGACGGTTGAGCAGCTCCTCGGCCTCGTCGCGTCCGTCGCGGCCGAAGTACTTGTGCAGCAAGTAGACCATCGCCCACAGGTGACGGCCCTCTTCGACGTTCACCTGAAAGAGGTTGCGCATGTCGTACAAGCTGGGCGCCGTGTGGCCGAGCAGACGCTGCTGCTCCACCGAGGCGGGCTCGGTGTCGGCTTGAGTCACGATGATGCGGCGAAGCGCGTTGCGGTGCTCTCCGGGGACTTCGGCCCAGGCGGCCTTACCGGCGTCGTCACCACACTTGATGGTGGCTTCGTCCTCTTTGAGGGGGTTCAAGAAGATGCCCCAGCGGTAGTCGGGCATCTTGACGTGGTCGTAGTGAGCCCAGCCCGCGTTGTCGACCGAGATGGCCGTTCGCAAGTAGACGGGCTTGTCGGCGAAGTCCGAGGGCCCCATGTCGCGCCACCAGTCGAGGTAGTTGGGCAGCCAACGCTCGAGGGCTTTGCGCAGCTTGGGGTCGTCGGAGAGTCCGACGTTGTTGGGGATCTTGGAGGTGAGGTCGACGCTGTTGCTGACGGGTTGCATGTCGTTCGCGTTCTTCGTTCGTGAGTCGTTCGTTCGAGTGGGTCCCAGGCGGGGTCAGACGCGCTTCCAGTCGAAGCGGGGCCGCTCGGGCTTGCCGTAGAGGGTCAAGGCGCCCTCGGGGCCGGTGGCGTTGGGGCGGATGAAGATCCAGTTTTGCCAGGCGGTGAGGCGCGCGAAGATCTTCGAGTCGGCGTTCTCCGGCATCGGGAAGCGCAAGTTGGCCTCCATGCCGGTGAGGGCGTCGGGGGACAAGCTGGCGCGCTCTTCGATGGCCACGCGCACGTCGTCGTCCCAGTCGATGTCGTCGAGCAAGACGGTGACCAAGCCGGCATCGTCGGCGCTCTCCGGGTCGAGCAGCTCTTGCTTGCCCGCGAGGGCCTTGGCCGCCGCGTCGTCGCCGTAAAAGCGCACGTCGAGGCGGCTGACGCCGTGGCTCATCGGGAGCACGCCGTGGTTCAGCGCGCCGAGGCCGACGTGGACCGGTTGGTCGGGATCGTCGAGCAAGTAAAAGCGGTCCGAGGCCAGCGCGAGCTCGAAGAGGTTGCCGGCGAAGGCGGTGCCCGCGTCGCCGAGGGCGAAAAAGGAGCGGCTGGTGAGGTCGAAGCGGCGCAGGGTCCGGGCCATGTGGGCCACGACCTCGTTGACGAACCAGTGACCGGACTCGAGGGCCTTGGCCAAGGCCGCGTCGTGGTCGAGCAGGCGCTGGGCGTCGCCCTTGGCGCGCACGAGCACCAGGCCGATGTTGAGGTGGTTCACGCGCAGGTGAAGCAGCGCATCGTCGAGCTCGCGGTAGGCACGAAGGGCCCACAGCTTGGACCCGGCGGCGTAGATGGCCTCGGCGCCGCCGCGCACGACTTCGAGGTCGGCCTCGCTCGGGCCGTCGATCTCGAGCTCGGCGATGCGGGTCTCGTCGTCCCAGGAGAAGCGCACCGAGCCGTAGCTGCGCGAGTTGTCCTCGACGCTGACCTGCAAAGGCTCGAGGGTGATGCCCTTGCGGGGCGTGTCGCCGGCCTTGGCCGCGGCCTCTTGGGCGACCTCGCCGGCGCGCTTGGCCATCGCCTCGTCGAACTTGGAGCGGGGGTAGATGCCGTCGACCAGGCCCCACTTGACGGCTCGCTTGCCGCGCACGCCCTCGGCCGTGGTCGAAAAGACGTCGGCGAGGTCACGACGGACCTTGCGCTTGTCGACCAGGCGGGTGAGGCCACCGGTGCCGGGGAGCACGCCCAAAAGCGGCACCTCGGGCAAGCTGACGGCGGAGTTGCCGTCGTCGATCAAGTAGATCTCACGGCAGGCCAAGGCGAGCTCGTAGCCGCCACCGGCGGTGGTGCCGTTGCACGCCGCGATCCAGACCTGCTGGCTGTGGCGCTCGGCGTCCTCGATCTCGCAGCGGGTCTCGTTGGTGAACTTGCAAAAGTTCACCTTCCACGCGTGGGTGCTCGCGCCGAGCATGTTGATGTTGGCGCCGGCACAAAAGGCGCGGTCGTTGCCCGAACTGACGATGACCGTGCGGACTTCGGGGTGCTCGAATCGCATGCGGCGCACGACGTCCGCGAGCTCGATGTCGACGCCCAAATCGTAGCTGTTGAGCTTGAGCTCGTAGCCGGGGCGAAGGCCTCCGTCGGGGTCGACGTCCATCAGGACGCGCGCGATCTCTCCGTCGTAGCTGACCTTCCAGTGCTTGTAGTCCGCCGGCGTACGCTCGAAGTCGACTGCGGGAAAGGACTGCCCTTCAGCTTCTGCCATCGCTTCCAAGTTAGCCGGATTGAACGCTGAATTCGGGGCGCTGCATGCCCCTTTCGCGTGGGTTGTCGCACGGGTCCTTTCGACCCGTGCGCGTCCACACGACGACCCTCGCGCCGCCTGTCGGCGATCGTGAGGCAGCCCACCGCGGCGACGAAAGTTCAGCGTCGACGCAAGCTCGCGACGACTTCGACGTGAGCGGTCTGCGGCAAGGTGTCGAAAGCACGCAAGCCGACGAGCTCGAAGTGCGAAGACAAAGCGTCGAGGTCGCGCGCGAGTGTGTCGGGGTTGCAACTCATCACATGCAGTCGCGGTGGGGACAGTCGCGCGAGGGCCTCGCGAACGGCGGCCGAAAATCCGCCGCGCGGGGGATTGGCCACGACCAGATCCGGTCGCGCCTCGCCGTCGAGCGCGGCGTGCAAGAACTCCTCGGTGCGCATGGGCGTGCAGCCCAAGGCGCGCGCGCTTTCGGGGTGGGACTCGCAGGCCTCGACCGCGCCGAAGTGGGCGCGCAAACCCGCGGTGGTGATCCCGGCGCCGGCGTAGAGGTCGAAAGCCAGCGCGCCTTCGAGGGCTGCGCCCTCGGGATCTTCGGGGTCGGCGAGCAAGGCGGCGTAGGCCTGTGCGGCCACCGGCGGGTTGGGCTGCAA
>JAUIJR010000026.1 GCA_030431075.1 Polyangia bacterium
CACCGTCGCCGTCCCCATCACCGTCGCCGTCCCCATCACCGTCGCCGTCCCCATCACCGTCGCCGTCCCCATCACCGTCGCCGTCCCCATCACCGTCGCCGTCCCCATCCCCATCGCCATCACCATCACCATCACCATCGCCATCGCCATCGCCATCGCCGTCGCCGTCACCCACCGGCCACACACAGAACCCCTCTGAGCTGCAGTCCATGACGGCGGGGCAGTTGAGGCCCATGCTCTCGTCACACGTCATCACGCACACGGAGACACCGCCGGTGCCGGAGACGCAGGCCGTCGGCGTCAGATTTTGATAGCCGGGAGGGCAGTCGGCTGTTGTCTCGCACTCGGGCGCACAGATGGAGCCTTCGGCCGGGACATCTTCGCACTGGGCGTTCGGCCAACCACAGGGGTCTTCGCAGTTATCATAGGGCGGCGGGAGGTCGTTGGGATCGGTGCACAGCCCGCCTGCGCAGGGGATGTACGAGTCGCAGTCCTCTGGCCCATCGCATGCGCAGCCGACGGCGGAGCAGTCGCCGTCGCCGTCACCATCACCGTCGCCATCACCGTCACCATCACCGTCACCATCACCATCGCCGTCACCGTCACCATCACCATCGCCGGTTTCACTCGAAGAAGTCTCTGGTCCCGACGAGGAGCTGTCCTCCATGGAGGAGGAGCTGTCTTCCGTGCTCGCCCCTGTCTCATCTACATTCGTGTCGTCTCCGCTACAGGCAAGCAGGGCCAGAGAGGACGCGAGCGGGAGTGAAAGTAGGCGAAGGCTCTTCACCGCGGGACGCTAGCACGTGCTCCAATGAGAGGAAGTCATTCCGCGGATCGTCACAGCACGCCCGAATGCGGCCCGTTCTCCGCACTCGGGGTCGTCGCACGACAGGCGCGCCGTTTCGTTTTGGGACCGGCGACTATGGAGGGGTGAGCGGCTCGAGGGGGCGATCACCGCGGTCGCCCGGCTTTGCTGACGCTGAGAAGCGCCGGCGCGTGACCCCGAGGCGAGCGACTCATCGGAGTCGATGGCCTCAGGGGTTGGATGATCCCGGGTCGGCGATGCCCCGAGCGCGGAACGTCGTTGCGGAACGCGCGCACGAAGACGTTGAGGCAGTCCGGACCGAGACCCGTCCGGGTCAGTCATCGCTCGATCGCAGGACGCGTCCGGGCATCTCTGGGCGCGCGTAGGCCGGCATCTCGCCGCCGGAGAGTAGCCAGGTCTCGCGACTCAGCCGCCAGGTCATGGCGAGTCGCTCGGCCGCTGTTCCCTGAGACACGAGGGCGCCGTCACGAGCGGTGCTCAAGGTTTCAACGCGGCCCGGCCACTTGGCGCGGGCTTCCCGACGTTCGGCCGCGCTGCTCATGGACCCACTTTAGCATCACCGTCGCCGCGAAGCCGAGAGCGGGAGCTGGTCGGGGGTCGGCGATGCCCCGAGCCTAGAACGCCGTTGCGAAAGGCGCGAGGGATGAGCGGGGGCGCTCTTTGTGCCGGCGTTGCCGTAGCTGCGCGCCCGAATTGCCCGGCGCGCGGGGCCCGTGGCCACGGATTGCGCCGATCTGGGGGCCGTCACTGGAGAAGCGGGGCCACTCCCCTTAAAGCAAAGGGGTGAACGTTCGCGCGGAGGCAAGCCCCAAAAAACTCGACGTCGTGCAAAGCGGCGCCCGCGAGGGAGGTCGGGTCAAGCCCGCCGTCGACCCCGCCACTTTGGAGCACCGCAACTTGCGAGGGGGCGATTGGTGGCGCGCGATTCCGGCCTACGCCGATGTCGATGAAGCGACTTTCATCGACTACAAGTGGCAGGCCAAAAAGTCGATCACCAAAGTCGACAAGCTACTCGCCACCGTCCAAGAACTCGCCAGTCCCGAGTTCATCGAGGACGTCCGCCAGGGCTTCGCGCATGCGCCCATGGCCGTGCGTGTTTCGCCCTACATGGTCTCGCTGATCGACTGGGCCAACCCGGAGACCGATCCCATCCGGCGCCAGTTCATCCCCATGGCCTCGGAGCTCTTGCCCGACCACCCCAAGCTCGACTTGGACTCGCTGCACGAGCAGGCCGATGCTCCGACGCCGGGGCTCACGCACCGCTATCCGGACAAGGCCTTGTTCTTGGCGCTCGACACCTGTCCGGTCTACTGCCGCTTTTGCACCCGCAGCTACGCCGTCGGTACCGACACCGAAGAGGTCGCCAAGGTCAGCTTGAAGGCCAACGCCGATCGCTGGGAGGCCGCCTTCGAGTACATCGCCTCGCGCCCTGAGCTCGAAGACATCGTCGTCTCGGGTGGCGACAGCTACCAGCTACGCGCCGACCACCTCGAGCACCTCGGCGATCGTTTGCTGGCCATGCCCAATATTCGGCGCTTCCGTTTCGCCACCAAGGGCCCGGCCGTGATGCCGCAAAAGATCCTGAGCGACGACGCCTGGGTCGATGCCATCACCAAGATCGTCGACAAGGGACGCAAGCTGCACAAAGAAGTTGCGATTCACACGCACTTCAACCACCCCAACGAGATCACCGAGCATTCGGAGCGCGCGATGAACAAGCTCTTCGAGCGTGGCATCACCGTGCGCAATCAGACCGTCTTGCAACGTGGGGTCAACGACAGCGCGGCGGCCATGGGCTTGTTGGTCAAGCGCCTGAGCCACGTCAACGTGCACCCCTACTACGTCTACATTCACGACCTCGTGAAGGGCGTCGAGGCCCTGCGCACGACGGTGCAGACGGCCATCGACATCGAAAAAGAGGTCCGGGGGCTGACGGCCGGCTTCAACACGCCGGTCTTCGTCGTCGACGCGCCCGGAGGCGGAGGCAAGCGCGACGCGCACTCCTTCGAGCACTACGACCGCACCACCGGCGTGTCCGTCTACCGCAGCCCCAACGTCGACCGCGACGCCTTCTACTGCTACTTCGATCCGATCGACGAGCTGCCCGAGATGGGCCGAGAGCGCTGGGCGGATCCGGGCCAGCACGCGGCCATCGTGGCCGAGGCCCTCGAAGCCGCGAACGAGTACATGTCGCAGCGGCGCTGAGCCTCGAAGCGCGGGTGAGCTGCTAGCATCGCGGCGTGGAGGCTGCCCCCTCGGCCGCGAACACAGCGCGCGACGATCGCGTGCGGACGCGTCGCTTCGTGTGGGCGGCGGTGGTCGTGGCCGCGGTCTTCGGCGTGCACGGCCTCGCCTTGGCCAACGGCTTCGTCAACTGGGACGACCTGATCTACGTGGTCGAGAACCCGGCCGTCACCGACCCGGGCCTCCAGACCCTGCGCGACCGCATCACCACCCCGAATTTGGGCTATCCGGTCCCGCTGCCGGTCCTCCTTTATGGATGGCTGTGGCAACTGGGCGACGGCAGCCCGCTGCCCTTTCACCTGCTGAACCTGCTCGTCCACGCCGGCGCGGCGCTGGTGGTCTTTGCCGTCATCTCTCGCGCCTGCCTACAGTTCTCGAGCGCGGCCCTGCTGGCCATCGCCTTCGCGGTGCACCCCCTGGTGGTCGAGCCTGTCGCCTGGGTCACGGGCCTCAAAGATCTGTTGATGGGCTTGGGCTTCGCGCTCGCCTGGACCTGGCGTCATCGCCCCGCGGGGCAGCTCGCCGGTGGCCTGCTCGCCTTGGCCTCGAAGCCGGTCGCGGTGGCCGTCGGTCCGGCGATGGCCTTTTGTCTGTGGCTGGACCGTCGTCGCGGCGATCCGGTGTCGCGCGCGAGCTGGGCGGCGGCCGGCGGCTTGACCCTGGTCGGCGTCGGCTTGGCTTTGTGGTCGATCACGGCCGAAGACGAGAGCCTGCGCACCACCTTGGATGTCGGCCCCTCGGTGGTCCGCATCTTCGGCGCGGCGGGCTTGATGGCGGGCCACGCCTTGGTGCCCGTCGGCCTGGGCCCTCGCTACACGCCCGAGATGGTGCCGCCCGGCATGGTCGTGCTGGGCATCGTCGCCTTGGTGACGGCCATCATCCATCTGTGGAGCTGGACGAAGCGCAGCGACGTGCGCGCGGGCTTGGTGGTGGCGTCCTTGCTCGCCTACCTGCCGGTGTCGAACTTGCGTCCGCTGGTGCGCTACACGGCCGACAGCTACGCCTACACGCCGTGGATATTGGTGGCCCTGATCGTGGGGCTGACTTTGGCCAGCGCCCCCAAATGGAGCCCGCGCGTGCGCCTGATGCTGCTGGGGGCCTGCATCGCCTGGGGCGTGCTCTCGGCCGTGCGCGTGGGCGAGTGGAAGAGCTCCGACACCCTGTGGCAAGCCGCCTACGAAGCGACCCCCGAAGACCCCGAGACCATCGTGCGCTTCGGCGACGCCCTCGGCCGCGCCGGTCGCCCCGCCGAAGAGCTGGCCTTGTACGCCAACCACCTCGAAGAGCTCCGCCGAGCCCCCAAAGTCCCCGTCGCCTTGCTCGTCTACTTCGAGCGGAGCGGCCAACTCGAGCCAGCCCGCGACTGGTACGCCCACGCCTTCGCGCTCCCTACGGCCCAAGACCCCGCCGTCTACTGGTACTACGCCGAGTTCGTCGCCAAACACCCCGCACTGCACGGGCCGAAGCTCGACGCCGCCTTGGCCCACGCGCTGCCGCTGCACGCCGAACATCGCGGACCCGCCGGCCTGAACCCGGCGCAGCTGCGCGTCTTGGCCGGGCAGGCGCAACGTCTCGGGCTCGGCGAGTTGGCGGGCCGCTACCGGGAGTGGGCGGGGTAGGGCACGGGCCCCCGCGCCTACTCGATCTCCACCACCGCCAAGTTCGCAAACTCCCGCCCCTTGCGGCCACGTAGCGTGACGCCGAACTCGCCTTTGCGGCCCTCGGGGGCGCTGATCTCGAGGTTCTTTTTTTGGTTGCGGGCGATGCCGATGAACAAATCGTGGGGGCCGGGGATGACGTTGGCCCGCGGGATCTCGAAGGTCACGCGGTCCAAGATGATGTCGCCGCGGCGCCAGTTGTTGGCGGGGTAGAGGTCTTCGGCCGCGCGGTGGGGCTTGATGTTGATCTTCGACATGCGGCCTTGTTGCAAGCGCACGTGGATCTCCGTGCCGGCCGACAGCGGTCGAAGCACGCGCAGGGCCAAGGTCACCGTGATCTCCGAGCCGCGCTTCAGCTCCCCGTCGATCTGCCAGCCCACGACCTCGAGGTGCTGGTCGAAACGTACGTAGGTCTCGTGGGCGATCGGGGGGAGTTCGTCGAAGACGATGTGCTCGAGGGGCTTTACGATCTCGAAGCCCGGCGCTTCGAAGTTGGCCAGCAGTTCGAGGTCGTGGTGGGCCCAGTCGAGGACGTGCAGCGGCCAGCCTTCGGCGCGGTGCATGGCGAAGAGGCTGGCGAAGTCGCCGCGGCGCAGCAGGGCCACGCGGGCCTCTTCGGCCGCCAGCCAGTCGCGGGCGTCCTTGCGCGTCGAGAGGACCTCGCGGTGGTCTTCGGGGGGTCCGTAGAGCTCCAAGCCGCGGTCGCGGATCCGGTGCAGGGCCAAGGTCGGAGGGATGGCCTCTCGCTCGATGCCGGCTCGGTGGCGGGCGAATACCTCGCGCAAGGAGAGCTGGGACGCCGTCGCTTTGGGCAGGCGGTGTTGTGCGACGAAGGCTTGGTAGGCCAAGGCGGCCAGCACCAGGCTCGTCGCTTGCCAGCGCTTGCGAGGGTCTTTGTCCGACAGCGCGTGCGCCCACAAGTAGGCGAGCAAGAGGGCCAGCCAAGCGTGTCGGGCCAGCTGCTCGAGCATCAGGTCCGCGCCGATGCTCTCGGCGGGGAAGGTCGCCTCGCGTGCGTGGCGTTGTAGGGGGGAGGCCACGCGGCTCGGGGTGCGGGCCGCGTCTTTGGCCGACACCCAGGTGCCGCCGATGGCGAGCAAGAGCATCAGTCGGCGAAGCGCGGGGGGCACCCGGGCGTCGAGGAGTCGGTCGAGGGCGGCCGCGCAGACGAGGGCCGCCGGCACCGACAAGGCCACCGCGCGGTAGCCGTATTGTGTGTCCCACAGCGAAGTCAGGGCCAGGCCCAAGGCGATCCAGCGCGCCGGCCAGGCTGCTTTGGGGGCCAGCACCATCCCGAGCAGCAGCAAGGCGGTGAAGGGGAAGAGCTCGCGGCCAAAGCTCTCGAGCGTCGCCGTGAACTCGCGGCGCAGGGGGTTGGCGTGAAGCTCGAGGTCCTTGGCTGCGCCGAGCAGCGGGATGTAGCCCTCGCCTTGGCCGTGCACGAGGTAGGCGCCGATGGCCGTGGCGAGCGCCGCGGCGAGGGCGGTCGCCATGCGGGCGCGGGTCGAAAGTCCGAGGGGCCCGGCCAAGGCGAGCACCCCCAGCGGCATGGCGAGTCCCAAGACGATGCCGCCGCTGCCGACTGCGCCGGCCAAGGCCAATGCGGCGATCATGAGCGAGAGCAGGCGAGGTCCCTTTCGCGTCGTCGGGGCGTGGGCGTGCAAGGCGGCGACGAAGAAGGAGGCGATGCACGCTTCGAGGACCGCCTCGCCCGCGGCGAAGTTCGCCTGGGCGCCGACGACGAGGTAGGCCAGGTAGAAAAAGCCGGCCGCGAGGGTCGGCGTGCGGCGCTCGAAGATCCGCTGGGCCAACCAGACGACGCAGCCGGCGGTCAGGGCGGTCGCCAGCAAGCCGGGCAAGCGCAGGCCCAGCTCGGGACCGAAGCGGGCGAAGGCCAGCGCGCGCAGGCGTTCGGGGAGCCAAGGTTGGCGCAGCAGTCCGTCGAGGGGCTCGCCATTCGCGGCCCGGGCCCGATCCCAAACGGGCAGCTCGAGCTCGCTGAGTAGGCCTTGGTCGGCCAGGCCCAGGCCCGCGATCAGGCCCGCGAGCAGGGCAAAGGCGAGGGCGAATTCCCAGCGGGGTGGGCTCGGGGGAGCCGTCGCTTCGAGGGGGGCCTCGGACACCGCGTCGAAGCTACCGCGAACGCCGGCGGGTTGGGCAAGGATCGGGTCGAGTGCGGGTGGCCGCGGGCTCGTGCGCCGGCGCGGGTCTGCGCCTTGACCTCTCGTAACGCGAAGTGGACCCTGCGGCTCACGTGACCGCCCTCGCCAAGCGCGCCCCGGAGCTGATCGAAGTCCCCTTGTCGGACCGCAAGCTCGTGGAGCGCTTCATCCGGGTGCCCTGGACCGTCAACCGCCTGCACCATCCCTCGCCGCACTGGGTGCCGCCTTTGTTGATGGATCGGCGCGACTACCTCAACCCGAACAAGAACCCCTTTTTCGAGCACGTCGAGGCTGCCTTTTGGATCGCGCAGCGCGACGGGCAGGACATCGGACGGATCGCCGCGGTGCGCGACGCCGACTACGTGAAGTTCCACGGCGAGGAGACCGGCTACTACGGCATGTTCGAGTGCATCGACGACGAAGACGTCGCGGCCGCGCTCATCGCCAAGGCCGACGCATGGTTGCGCGACAAGGGCTGCGAGCGCGCCATCGGGCCGCTCGAGCTGTCGATGAACTACATGTCCGGCGCCTTGGTCGAGGGCTTCGATCGTCCGCCGGACGTGAACATGCCCTACAACCCGCCCTACTACGACCGGCTGCTCAGCGGGCAGGGCCTCGAAAAGGGGCGCGACCTCTATTACTGGGACATCGACATGACCAAGGATGCGCCGGCGCGCATCGTCAAGCTCGCGGAGCGGGTCAAAACGAAGTCGAAGCTGACCGTGCGTCCCATGGACACCAAGAACTGGGAGGCCGAAGTCGCGACCTGCCTCGAGATCTACAACGACGCCTGGGAGAAGAACTGGGGCTTCGTGCCGGTGGGGCCCAAGGAGTTCCACCACATCGCCAAGGACCTCAAGATGGTCATCAAAGGCGACCTCGGGATGTTCGCCGAGGTCGACCGCGAGCCGGTCGCCTTTGCGCTGAGCATCGTCGACCCCAACCCCACCTTTAAAAAGCTCGACGGGCGTCTGTTTCCCACCGGCATCTTTCGCTTGGTGTGGGAGCTCGTCGTGCGTCCGAAGAAGTATGTGCGCAGCGGCCGCTTGATCCTCATGGGGATCCGAGCGCCTTATCGGGGCCGTGGCCTCGACGTGATGATGATGCTCGAGACCCACCGGGCCGCCCAGCGCTTGGGCCTGGAGCGGGGCGGCATCGGCTGGACCCTAGAGGACAATTTGCCGGTGAACCGTGCCATCGAGCACATGGGCGGTGAACGCGTGAACGTTCACCGTGTCTACGAGAAAAAGCTGGTTTAGACTCCGCGGCACCGACCAGCGGTCACGATCATCGTTTCGACCCGGGTGTTATCGATGTCCCACAATTACGACGACGTCCTGTCTCGCCTCATCAGCTACCTCGACGAGAACCTCGAGGAAAAGCCCAGCTCGCCCATCACGGCCGAGAGCGCCTTGCAGACCGACCTCAAGCTCGACTCGATCCAGAGCTTCGAGATGGTCGCGGACCTCGAGGACCACTACGACATCTCGATCTCGCTCGACAACTTCCAGTCGGTGAGCTCGGTCGGCGATGTGGCGCGCCTCGTCACCGAAGTGCTCAACGCCTGAGGCCGAGCGCGCTCAGTTCGCGTCGGCCGGGGCTGCCTCGTCTTCGGGGGCCTCGTCCTCGACGGGCTCGCGCCAGGGCTTTTTGCCCTTGTAGCCCTCGAGGCGCTCGACGTACTCGGCCAGCGCCTCTTCTTCGCGTCCGTTTTCGCGGGCGAGCTCGAGGGCGAGGGTCTGCATGCTGACCGCTTGCTCCCACTCGCCGGCTTCGGCGTAGGCGGCGGCCAGGGTGTCGACGCGGCCGGGGGCCATGTCCTCGCGATCGAGGAGGGTGTCGCCGTCGTAGGCGAAGGGCTTGGCGACCTCGACCGCGCGCTTGCCGTCGCGGACGCCGGCATCGTTGCCGGTGGCCAGC
The DNA here is from genome assembly GCA_030431075.1 of Polyangia bacterium. Classification (GTDB taxonomy): domain Bacteria; phylum Myxococcota_A; class Polyangia; order Nannocystales; family Nannocystaceae; genus JAUIJR01. The sequence continues at coordinate 8,811 of JAUIJR010000026.1, forward strand.
AACCAGGCCAAGGCGTTGCGGCATGGCGTGTAGTCGGGGTCGACCTCGAAGGCGCGGGCGTACTTGGCGAGCGCGGCCGGCTCGTCGTGCATGGCGTTGTAGACGTGGCCGACGCGGCAGATCAGCTGTGGGCTGCTCTCGTCCCCGGCGGCGAGGGCCTCGAAGATCTCCGACGAGGCCTTCCAGTCTTTGGCCAGGGTCCACATCTCGGCCAAGACCCAGCGCAGGTGCGCGTCGCGGGGCTCTCGCTCGGCCAGCCAGCCGCCGAAGCTCTTGCCGTGCGCCTCGATGGACTCCCCGAGGAGTTTCCAACCCCAGCCGACGCGTGCGCCGAAGCTGTCCGGGTCGGCCGCGAGGGCGCGGCGCATGTCGAGCAGGGCACCTTGACGGTCGCCGACGGCCTCGCGCACCAAAGCCCGCCACACCCGCAAGCGGGGACTGGCCGGCGCGAACACCAAGGCCTCGTCGATGTCCGTGGCCAAGGTGTTGAGCATGACGTCGACGTCGCCGCGCGAGCCGATGCCCTCGTCGAGGCGGGTGCGGGCTTGGCCGAGCTTGCCGGCCTGGGCCTCGACGCGCGCGATGGCAATGTCCAGATCACCGCCACCGTCCGCGATGATGCGGTCGTATTCGGCGACGGCGGCTTCGTAGTTCTTCTCGCGGACGTGCATCGCCGCCCGGATCCGTGCCGCCGTGTAGGTCTCGTAGCCCATCGCCTTGGCTGCATCCAAGCTGGCGCGGGTCTCCTCGTAGCGAGATTGGGCGAACAAGAGGCGCGCCCGACGGTCTTCGATGACGCCGGCGAAGTTCGGCTCGAAGACGCCGGCGGCGATGGCCTTGCGGTACCAGTCGACGGCCGCGGCCAGATCGCCCTCGGTCCACGCGGCGTTGCCCAAGACCAGCTCCCCCCAGCCCGGACCGTGCGCTTCGAGCACGCGGGTCTCGGCCGCCGCGCCGAGGCGCAGCGAGGACAAAAAGAGCTCCGCTTCGTCTTCGATGGAGTCGGGTCCGTACCAAAAGGCCAGCACGCGGACGTCGCCCACCAGGTACATGCGACCGATGAGCAGATGCTCGCCCTCTTCGGTGTCGATGGCGATGTCGTAGCCGACGCCCAAAAAGCCATCGAGGTAGACGCGCTGTTGTCCCAGCAGGCGACCGCCGAGGGCCTCGAGGTTCTCGTTGACGAAGGCGAGCATGAGCTCGTCTTCTTGGCCGGACTCCGGGTCGACGACGCCCCCGAGGGACTCGGTGCCCAAGTAGTAGATGGTGTCGCGATCTTCGGCCTGCCATTCACCGTAGGCGAGCCCGCTCTCTTCTTCGACGCCTTGCTCGACTTGGATGTCCCAGTTGTCGGGGAAGACGATGCTGGCGAAGGCATCGTCGGTCTGCACGCGCTTCCACCCGCGGGGGGCGTCCGCGTCGGCCGGCGGCGCCGACTTCGCTCGGGGATCGTCGGGAGTCCGTGAACCCGCGCCTTTGTCGGCCGCGCAGGCGGTCGCCAAGGATGCGGCCAGGGCGAGCGAAATCCCGCGAAGTCGCACGATCGTCACCGCGGGATGATACGCGCCCTGGGGCCGCGCGGGAGTGCTTTTTTGGTACAAGGAGATCGTGTTGACGCCCCGTCGTCGCCCCTCGCTCGCACTGCTGCTGGCCCTGGCCTGTCTGCCCGTCGCGGGCGCCTGCAAGAAAAACGGCGCCTCCGCCACGCCGGCCGAAGGCCGCGGCGAGCGCGAAGCCGAGGTGGTGCGCGAGAATTACCCCGACCGGGATACGCCCTACGACGAGTACGAGGCGCAGGCCAACATGCGGGTGCGCTTTGCGATCCGCAACCCCGAGATGCTCAACCGAGAGCTCACGCGTTTGAGCGACGTGTTCTCGACCGACGGCCCTTTGCGTCTCGAGAGCGCGACGCGCGAGATGTTGCACGAGTGGGGCATTCCGATGCCGGTGATCGAGCAGCTCGATCCGACCGGCGCCTTCGGCCTGAGCTTGGCCTACCCCTTGCGCACCTATACGGGCGAGAACTGGATCATGGTCCCCGCCAAGGACCTCGCCTTGCTCACACGCGAGGTCGTGACCTGGCTGACCCTGGACGAGCTCGGCCCGCAGCGCTGGCGCAGCGCGCCCTCCGACACCGAGGACGAAGAGGACCCCGACCACCGCGACGAAGGGGTGTACCTCGCCCAGGCCGAAGGTGCGTTGGCCTTCACCTTGCGCGAAGCGATGCTCGACGATGCGGCCGTGCCCGCCTCGGGGGACGGCAAGGCGCACGACTTGATGCTGGAGGTCGACGGCATCGCCACGGCCGTCCCCGATCTTCTCGACGACTTCGACCAGACCCTGCACAACGTCGAACGCGGGGCTTGGCAGCGACGCCTCGAGGCCCTCGATCGCATGTGGGTCTCGGTCGATGCGCAAGAGGATCGAGACTTGGAGTTCGGGGCCGGCGTCACCGGTCGGCTCGACGGATGGGACGGGGGCTTGTTGGGACCGGCGCGTCGCGCCCCGGCCCGCATCGCCGCCGTCATGCCCGGGGGCGCGCTCGCGGCCCTGACGGCGAGCTGGGGGGATCCCAGCCCCGCCCTGGAGCTCATCAACGACTTTCGTCCCAGCCTGGGCGCGTCGGTGCTGATGCGCGACTTCCTCGAGATGGCCTCGCTGCTCGTCGACCACATCGTCGAGGATGTCGGCATCGCCATCTACGTCGACGAGGAGGGGAGACACACCCTCGTCTTGGCGGCCGGCGTCGACAGCGAGAAGACGGTGGCCGCGCTGGCCACCGACATGGTCGAGCTCTTCGATCGCAGCTTGCGGGCCGCGGACGCCGAGATCACGGCCAAAGAGGTCGCCGGGGAGCTGAGCCAAGAAGAGGCGGCCAAGCAGCGCCATTCGCACGGCAAAGAGACGCTCCGCCTGGGCAGTCAGCGGGTCGAGTCGGTGTGGATGGAGATGCGCGAGCCCGAGTCCTCGACCAAGGTGATGCTCGACGGCAAGGACCGCTTTCGCATGACGAGCTTCGTGCGCGACGAGACCTTCTTCGTGGTGATGGGGCCGGGGATGGACGGCGTCCTCGCCAACATGGGCTCGAAAAAAGGCTCTCGCTTGGCCCAGGCGCCGGGCCTACTTGCGGCCCACGAGCGCCTCGACGGCTGCCAGGTCTGCGGCATGACCGACGGTGGCCAAGCGGCGCGCTCGTTGTACGGCCGTGCGCTCGGCGACCTCACCCCGGAGCGGCGCGCGGAAGCCCGCGCCTTGTTGCCCAAGCTCTCCAAGGGCGACCAGGGCTACTGGCTCTTGCGCACGACCCCACAGCGGATCGAGATGCGCGTGCTCACCGATCGCGCGCGCGCCATCTCCGACCCGAATCTCTTGCAGGCTTGGGAGCAGTTCATGAAAGTGCTCGGCCACCGCGGCGAGTCGGTGAAGGACCCGCGCGAGTGGCTTTTTGGTCTCGCGCCTTCGTCCGAGCTCGAGGTCGGGTCGGTCGGCTAGTCGCCACCGGCGCCGTAGTCGACGCAGACCGAGGACTGCACGACCCGCTGCATGTGCGCGAGCACGCGACCGTGTAGCGGGTGCACGCGGTAGGCCTCGAGCCCCTCCCAGTCCTCGAAGCGGGTGATCAGGCAGATGTCGTGGGAGCGCTCGCTGCCCACCTCGTCGACCCCGACCTCGATGGAGCGCAAGCTGGGAATCTTCCCCTCCATCTCGCGCAGGACCTCGGCGGTGGCTTTGATCATCCCCGGGCTCGGGTCGCGGAGCTTGAAGAGCACGACGTGCGTGACCATCGGCGACATGGTAGCGGCAGCCCCCGGCCCGCACGAGGCCCCGCGCGGTGCATCCGCCGCGCCCCGGCTCGGCGGCTGTGCGCCGGGGGATCCGGGCGGGCGGGAGGCCCGGCACCTGCAAGGTAGGATGTAGCCATGGCCATGGCCGCAGACGAGTTCGCCCGGGTGTTGCACTCCCGCGCGACCGTCGCGCTGCGGGTGCTATTCGTGGTGATCGCGTTCTTGTTCTTCGGCGCCTTCTTCATCGATGGCGAGGAGGCCCGCACCCTTCATCTCCTCCAGACGGCCCACGCGATGGGGGTCGTCGCCGGCCTCATCGCATTGCGCTACCGAAGCGATCGCATCTTCACGATCGTCATCATGCAGCTCGAGGTCGTGGTGGCGGGGGTCTCGATCGCCGCGGGGGCCGTGGCCTCGAGCGACCCGATGGCCGCGCTCGTCACCTTGGTGGCGATGTCGCTCGGTACCGCGACCTTGTTGCCCTGGGGCGCGGTGATGCAGTCGATCACCGTGGCCAGCACCTTGGCCTCGGGCTTGTGGTTCATGTTCGCCCTCGAGGTCGACCTCAGCGTCTGGACGCGCACGGGAGGCACGGTCTTGCCGGTGCTCTTGTCGACGATCTACCTCGCGCATGCCTACACCCGCGCGCGCGAGTACCAAAGCCGCGGCGAGGGCTTGAGCCGCACGATCATCGATCGCGCCGCCACCGGCATCGTCCATGTCTCGGCGCGCGGGAAGATAGTGGCGGCCAATCCCGCCTTGTCGCGCATGGTCGGGGTCTCGCGCACCGCCTTGCGCGGTCGGGACTTCGAGGACCTGCTGCATCCGGCCGATCGGGGGCGCGACAATCAAGAGCTGCGAGAGCTTCAGTTCTACGAGCGCGCCGACTTCCAGACCGATCGCCGCCTCTTGCGGCGCGATGGCGGCGTGATCTGGGCGCGGCTGAGCGTCTCGGCCCTGCCGGTGCGCGGCAAAGTCGAGCGGGTCGTGATGATCGAGGACGTCACCGCCTCGAAGAACGCCGAGCGTCAGTTGCGAGTGGCCCGGGCCGAGGCCGAGCGGGCCTCGCGGGCCAAAGGCGAGTTCTTGGCCACGATGTCGCACGAGATCCGAACCCCGATGAACGCGATCTTGGGCAGCTCGGAGCTGCTGGCGGACACCGAGATGTCGGAGACCCAAGCCCAGTACGTCGACGCGATCCGGACCGGCGGCGAGCAGCTTTTGAGTCTGATCGACGACATCCTCGACTTCTCGAAGATCGAGGCCGGCCGGGTCGAGCTCGAGCAAGCGGTCATCGATCTACGGGCGCTGGTCGGCAAGGTGCAGGGCCTGTTCGTCAGTCAGGCGCGACGCAAACGCGTCGAGTTCAAGGTGACCATCGACGAGGAGATGCCGGGGCGGATCCGTGGCGACGCCACGCGACTGCAGCAGATCTTGTCGAACCTCGTCGGCAACGCGATCAAGTTCACCGAGGGCGGCATCGTCTACGTCCGCGTCAACGTGGTCGAGGCCGCCGACGAGCGGGTGCTCGTGCGCATGGAGGTGAGCGACACGGGCGTCGGCATGGGCGAGGACACTTTGCAGCGCTTGTTTCGTCCCTTCGAGCAGGCCGACGGTTCGACGACGCGGCGCTACGGCGGCACGGGCTTGGGCCTTTCGATCGTCAAACAGCTCGTCGAGCTCATGGGCGGCGAGATCGGGGCCGAGTCGATGCCCGCGGTCGGCAGCACCTTTTGGTGCACGATCCCCTTCGAGGTGGTGACGGGCGCCCACGAGCAGCCGGTCAACGCGATGCGGCGCCGCGAAAGTGGCGCTCGCCTGGCCGGCCTGCGCGTCTTGGTGGCCGAGGACCACCCGATGAACCAGATGGTCATCGCGCGCATCCTCGAGACCCTGGGCTGTGACGCGGAGATCGTGGGCGACGGCGTGCAGGCGGTCAAAGCCGCGCAGCGCCGGCCCTACGCCGTCGTACTCATGGATGTGCACATGCCCGAGCTCGATGGCGTCGAAGCCTCGCGCATGATCATCGACGGCAGCAGTGGCGTTCCGCCCTACGTGATCGGCGTGACCGCGAGCGCACTCAAAGAGGATCGGGAGCGTTGCTTGGACGCCGGCATGCAGGACTTCTTGACCAAGCCGGTGCGACGCGAAGAACTCGAGCGCGCCTTGGTCGACGCCCTCGACGCTCTCGGCACGCACACCGGCCGCTTTCGCACGCCCTTGGTGGGGCAGCGGCCTGCCCATGAGCTCGAGCCGACCACCCGCGACACGCGCGACCCGGGCTGAGCCGGCGGCTTGGCAGCGGCGCGAATCCGGGTATGGTGAGGGCATGTTCGTGTCCCCCCGCATGCGACCGCTCCTCCTGCTCTCCCTCCTCGCGCTGGGCGCGTCGGCTTGTGGCGGAAAAAAAGGCGAGGGCGAAGGGGCGAGCGCGGCCCCCGCGAGCGGCAAAGCCGAGGCGGCGAGTGGCGCTGAAGGGGCGAGCGGGGCCGAAGGCGCCAGCGGAGCCGAGGCCGCGAGCGGGGCCGAGGCCGCCACCGGCTGGAGCTTCGACCTCCCCCAAGGACTCTTCGATCCGCCGCTGATCCCCGAGGACAACCCGATGAGCGCGGCCAAGGTCGACTTGGGCCACAAGCTCTTCATGGACAAACGGCTGAGCTTCGATGGATCGCGCAGCTGCTACAGCTGCCACCAAAACGAGCTCGGCAACGCGGACGGTCGGGCCATGGCCCTCGGCGCCGGGGACAAGCCGCTCACGCGCAACACCCCGACAATCTGGAACGTGGCCTATCACGGCGCGTTGTACTGGGATGGGCGCGCCCCCAACCTCGAGGCACAAGCGCTCGGCGCATGGAAGGGCGGGAACATGGGCGTGGGCGCCGAGGCCCTCGACGCCAAGGCGGCCGAGATCGGTGCGCTGCCCGAATACAGCTCGGCCTTCGCCGCGGCCTTTGGGCTCGCCGAGGGCGCCAAGGTCTCGCCGATGCAAGTGGCGCAAGCGATCTCTGCCTACGAGCGCACCTTGTTGTGTGGCGACGGGCCCCGGGACGAAGCGGCGACGCGCGGCTGGGACCTCTTTCGTGGCAAGGCCAGCTGTACCACCTGCCACAACGGTCCAAACTTCAGCGACGGCACCTTCCACAACGTCGGGATCGGCTTCGCCGACGGCAAGTACGGAGACCCGGGGCGAGCCAAGGTCAGTCAGGACCCGGCGGACGAGGGCAAGTTCCGCACGCCGACCCTGCGCAACGTCTCGCAGACGGCCCCCTACTTCCACGATGGCAGCGTGGCTGATCTCGAAGCCGCCGTTCGCCTGATGGCGGGGGGCGGGGTCCCGGACGCCCCCAATAAGGATCCGAATATGCGCGAAATCGAGCTGTCGGATGCCGAAGTGGCAGATCTCGTCGCCTTCTTGAAGTCGCTCGACTGCGCCGGAAGCCTCGAGGTCATTGGGGACCAGGCAGTTCCTGCGATCTCGGGCTGATTCACCCATTTTTGCGCCATCACTCAAAATCGCGCGGATCCACCGCGCGATTCTGATACGGTGCGCGCGATGCGAATCTCACTTGCTTCGAAATCCTTGTTGTTGGCGCTACCTCTTTCACTCGCCCTGTCGGCATGTGCCGATGACACGACGGCGAATGAGACGGGTACCGAAGACGAGACCAGCGAAACCGACGACAGCGAGAGTGAGAGCGAAAGCGAGAGCGAAGCGACCTCCGAGACCACCGGCGACGGCGACGGCGACGGCGACGGCGACGGCGACGGCGACGGCGATGGAGACGGCGACGGCGACGGCGACGGCGATGGCGACGGAGACGGAGACGGCGACGGCGACGGCGACGGTGATGGAGACGGCGATGGGGACGGCGACGGCGACGGAGACGGAGACGGCGACGGCGACGGGGATGGAGACGGCGATGGCGATGGAGACGGCGACGGAGACGGCGACGGCGACGGCGACGGCGACGGAGACGGAGATGGAGATGGCGATGGCGATGGCGATGGAGACGGAGACGGCGACGGAGACGGCGACGGAGACGGCGACGGCGATGGCGATGGCGATGGAGACGGAGACGGCGACGGAGACGGCGATGGCGATGGCGACGGCGATGGCGACGGCGCGCTCGTTGGCGCGGTCGACTACCGCGTCAACAACTTCGTGCTTCGCGACCCGCACCTCTTCATCCAGTGTCTGGGCGGAACGAACTGTGACGACCTGACCTATGAGCCGGTTGTGCCGGGCCCGATTGCGACTTGCCCGGATGGTGGTACCGGGACCTTCGATGTGTACTCCTTCGAAGAGCAGCTCGACGATGCCGTCAACGTTGATTTCGATATCAACCTGGTTGTCCGTTTTGATGACCTCAATACGGCGGTTGGATCGACCGGGTCCTTCTCGGTTCTGGATGCCGAGTGTAGTTCGGCGACCTCCTGCACCCCAGACAGCACTTCGGCCCCGGTCATCGAGCGTATGGGGAGCTACACCGTGGTCGATGGGACCTGCCTCGAGGCCAACTTGGGGGACTCGATCTGGACGCCCGCGCCCGACCCCGTCGGTGCCGTGTGCATCCGCAGCGACCTCATGGACACCCTCGAGATCGACATGGGGGCCAACCAGGTCCTGCGCCTTCGTGATGCTCGCGTCGCGGCCACCATGGATACGCAGAACGACCCGCAGTCCCTTACTCCGGGCCTGATTCGCGGCTTTTTGACCTTGGCCGAGGCGAACGCCCTCGACGCCAACCCCTACAACTCGCAGTTCGTGGCGCTGGCCTACCTGCTGCCCGGCGGAGCGGGGAACTGCGACGACACCGACGACCTGGACTCCCACCCCGTCCTCGGTGACGGCTGGTGGATCTACGCCAACTTCACGGCGGACCAGACCACCTACACCGCCAACTAGGGCGTAGATGCCCATCGAGGAGCCGGCCTGCAAAGGCCGGCTTTTTCGTGGTGTAGTGACAAAGCGTGCCCGCGCAGCGGCCGCGCTTTGTCACTACATTTTCTTTGATGTCAGGGGAACCACATGGACGCTGGGGGAACTCTGCTACCGTGCGCCCGATGCGAACTTCATTTCTCTCGAAATCTTTGTTGTTGGCCCTACCTCTTTCCTTCGCGCTTTCGGCCTGTGCTGATGACACGACCGGGAACGAGACAGGAACCGAGGACGAAACTAGCGAAACCGACGACAGCGAAAGCGAGAGCGAAAGCGAGAGCGAGGCGACGTCGGAGACCACCGGCGACGGAGACGGTGATGGAGACGGCGACGGCGACGGCGATGGCGACGGCGATGGAGATGGCGACGGAGATGGAGATGGAGATGGAGATGGCGACGGAGATGGAGATGGAGATGGAGATGGCGACGGAGATGGCGATGGCGACGGCGACGGAGACGGCGATGGTGACGGCGACGGCGACGGCGATGGTGACGGAGATGGGGATGGCGACGGCGACGGAGATGGAGATGGCGACGGCGACGGAGACGGAGACGGCGACGGAGACGGAGACGGAGACGGCGATGGAGACGGAGACGGAGATGGTGACGGCGACGGAGATGGAGATGGAGATGGAGATGGAGACGGAGATGGCGACGGCGACGGAGATGGAGACGGCGACGGCGATGGAGACGGCTCCTTCGGCGCGGTCGACTACCGGATGAACAGCCTGCTGGTGCGCGATCCGCACCTGGTCTTCACCTGCCCGGGTGAAAGCAACTGTGACGACATCACCTACACGCCCGTGGGCGGCGATCCCGTCACTTCGTGTCCGGACGGCTCCTCGACGGTTCCGGTGCCCAGCTTCGAGACCTTCATGGAGCTGGCGATCGGGTCGACCTTCGACATCAACATGCTGGTCCGCTTCGACGACTTGAACACGGACGCCGGCTCCATCGGCAGCTTCACGGTGTCCGACGCCGACTGCGTCAGCGCCACGGACTGTGGTCCCGACACGGACTCGGCCGAGGTTGACGACCGCGTGGGCACCTACACGGTCGTCAATGGCACCTGCCTCGAGGCGAACTTCGGCGACACGGCGTGGTCGCCCGCGCCCGTTGCGGTGGGGGCCGTCTGCTTGCGCAGCGACATCATGCCCGTCCTCGAGTTGGACCTCGGCGACAACGCGGTCCTTCGTCTCCACGACGCCCGCTTGGCGGCGACCCTGGACACGCAGGCCGACCCGCAGACCCTGAGCCCGGGCCTGATTCGCGGCTTCGTGACGGAGGCCGACGCGGACGCCCTCGACGTGAACCCGCTGACCGACGATGTCATCTTGCTGAGCTCCTTGCTCCCCGGCGGCAGCAACAACTGTGTCGACAGCGGCACGGATGGCATGGATACGCACCCGACCCTCGGGGACGGTTGGTGGATCTACTCCAACTTCACGGCGGACCAGACCACCTACACCGAGTAGGTCGTTGGGCGCGAGCCCCCGACGAGAAGAGCCGGCCCAAGTGGCTGGCTCTTTTTTTGTGGCGAGGTCGACGCGCCGCAATTGAAAAGGGGCCCCGCGAAGGGCCCCTTGGCATCCACGTGAAGGGCGTTGCGTCTAGCGCTTCGAGAACTGGAAGCGGGCGCGGGCACCCTTGCGACCGTACTTCTTGCGCTCTTTTTGGCGCGGGTCGCGGGTGAGGTAGCCGAGCGACTTGAGCGAGCTGCGGTTCTCGGCGTCGACGCGAAGCAGCGCGCGCGAGATGCCGAGACGGATCGCGCCGGCTTGGCCCGAGAGGCCGCCGCCCTTGGCCGTGGCCCAGACGTCGTAGTTCTCGCGGGTGCCGGTGGCGACCAGCGCCTGCTCGACGACGCGGAGGTCGGTGTTGCGCGACATGTAGGCCTCGGCCTCGCGTCGGTTGATCGTGATCTTGCCTTCGCCGGGCATGAGCCAGACGCGGGCAACGGCGCGCTTGCGGCGGCCAGTGGCGTAGAACTTCATCGTATCGGTAGCCATGTTGATGTCCTTGTCGGAGCGGGCCGAGCCGGGGCTCAGGCCTGGCCTCCGAGGGCGTGCTTGGTGGGGTTCTGCGCAGCGTGCGGGTGCTCGGTGCCGGCGTAGACCTTCAGCTTGCTGAAGGTCGCACGGCCCAGCGGCGAGCGGGGAAGCATGCGCTTGACGGCTTGCTTGATGACCAACTCGGGGTTGCGGCTGAGGGCCTCGCGGGCCGAGACGCTCTTGAGGTGGCCGATGTAGCCGGTGAACTTGTGGTAGTGCTGTTGATCCAGCTTGCGGCCGGTGAACTTCACTTTGTCGGCGTTGATGCACACGACGAAGTCGCCCACATCCATGTGCGGGGTGAAGTTGACCTTGTGCTTGCCACGGAGCAGCGATGCGATCTGCGAGGCGGCCCGACCGACGGTCTGGCCCTCGAGATCGATCAGCAGCCACTCGCGCTTGATCTCGGAAACTTTGGGTACGTGGGTGCCCATGGGGAAGGGGTAGTTAGGGCAGGCCCCCAACCTTGTCAAGGACTCCCGTGCCGGTTGGCGTGAGGCCGCGCGGGGGTACCGCCGGAGGCCGGCAGCGGCAAGTAGACGCCTGAATGGGCGCGCAGGGGTCCGCCCTGTGCAACGAAGGCTGGGGCCAGGCCCCGGCGTGGATTATGCTCCCGGCGAGGCGCATGGCCCCCGCTCCCGCGAAGATCCTCGTCGCCGACGACAGTGCCGCCGAACGTCGTCACGCGCGAAATGCGCTGGAGGAGGCCGGCTACCTGGTGGTCGAGGCCGAGGACGGTCAACGCGCCCTCGAGCAGTTCACCCGAGAGCGGCCGGATCTCGTCATGCTCGACGTGGTCATGCCGCGCCTGACCGGCCTCGAGACCTGCCGGATCCTCAAGGCCAAGGCCCAAGGCAGCTACTTGCCGGTGATCATGCTGAGCACCCGCAACAGCGTCAACGCGCGGGTCGAGGGGCTGCGCAGCGGGGCGGACGACTACCTCGGCAAGCCCTACGACCCCGAGGAGCTGCGCGCCCGCGTCGAGGCCCTCTTGCGTACGCGGGCGGTGGTCCACGGCATGTCGGGCGGCCCGCCCGATCAGACCCGCACCCGCATGCTCATCGAGAATGATGACGCCGAGCTCTCCGCCTCGATGCCGGCGATCGAGGCCTTGTCCCGGCGGGCGGCCAGCGAGTTCGAGCGGGCCGAGCGCTACAGCGATCCTCTGGCCTGCGTGCGCGTGGCCGTCGACGGACTCGCGGCCATCGAGGCGAGCCACGATCGCGCCGCGTGCGAAGGCCTGGCCGATGGCCTGCGCGCGTTGATCGAAGGCTGCATCCGCAAGATCGATCTCGTCTTTCGCCTCGACGACGGGGCCTTCACGATCTTGTTGCCCAACACCCACTTCCCCGGCGCGCTCGCCGTGGCCGAACGGATCTGCATCGAGGCGCGCCGACTCGACATCGGCGGCACCGCGATCTCCGTGAGCGTCGGTGTCTCCTTTTATCCAAACCGCGACACGGCCTCGGCCGAGGACCTGCTGCGCTTCGTCGGTGATGCCCTCGCGCGCGCGCAGGCCGAAGGTGGCGGCAAGATCTGCCTCTTCCAGCACCAGGGCTACCTCTACGCGCCCGACTGAGACCGCCAGCGCTTTTCCATGGTCGATCAACAGCCCATCCCGCCGCCGCGCACCGTCATGATCTTCCCGCGGGACGACGGTCCCACGGCCTGGCCCGCCGTCCAGCGGGCGACGAGCTGGCTGCTCGAGCGAGGGGTCGGCGTGGTCTTGCCCAACGCGGTCCTCGGGCGCGAAGGTCTCGTCTTGCCCGACGCCGTCCGAGGCCTCGAGCCCGGGGAAGTCGCGGGCACCGTCGACCTGGCCGTGGCCCTCGGGGGCGACGGCACCTTGTTGCGCGCCAGCCGTTGGGTGGCCGACCACGCGGTGCCCTTGCTCGGCGTCAACTTGGGGGACCTGGGCTTTTTGTCGGCCTACACCAAAGACGATCTCATCGAGGCCCTGCGCGCCGCGGTCGACGGCGAGCTCTACTGGGAGGGGCGTTTGCGCATGGACGTGCAGCTCGTGCGCAACGACGAGGTCATCTTGCACGACCGCTGCTCCAACGACGCCTACGTCAAGCACGGCACCATCCCGCGTTTGTTGTGGCTCGACACCGAGGTCGGCTTTCGGGCGATGGCGGCCTACCGCGCCGACGGCCTGATCATCAGCACGCCGCTGGGCTCCACCGCCTACAACTTGGCGGCGGGCGGACCCATCTTGGCCCCCGGCACCGACGCTTTCGTGCTCGCACCGATCTGCCCGCACAGCTTGACCCACCGCCCCGTCGTGCTCGCGGCGAACCAGCCGATCACCGTGACCTACCTCGGGCCCACCGACGCGTCGGAGGCTTTTTTGACCATCGACGGGCAGACCAACATCGCGCTCGAGGTCGGTGACCGCGTCGAGATCCGCCGCTCGAGCGAGCCCCTGCGCATGGTGCCGCCGGCGGCCACCGTCTTCGAGGTCTTGGCCCACAAGCTCGGCTGGTCGGGGCCCATCGACCGCGATCCGCGTCAGCCCAAGTGAGCGGGCTCGGCCGGGCTCGCCCGGGCGTGGGCCGCGACTGCAGTGGTAGTCTGCCGCGTGTCTTGGCTGCGCGTACCGCCGGGCTTGGCCGACCAACCGGGCGGGCGTGATCTCGACTTCGTCGAGGCCTTTCAGCGCCGCGTCATCCAGCCTTTCGCTCGGCAGTTCGACGCCGAGGTCCGCGGCCTCGAGCACTACCTCGAGGGGCCGGCGTTGATCGTGGGCAACCACAGCGGTGGCACCTTGTCGCCCGACAGCTTCTTGTTCGGTGACGCCGTGGCCGAACGCTACGGCTACGACGCCTTGCCCTACGCCTTGGGCCACTCGACCGTCTTTGCGATACCCGGGGTGGGGGAGTTCTTGCGACGGCTCGGCGCCGTGCGGGCACGTCACCAAAACGCCGAGCGGCTCTTCGACGCGGGCTACAAGGTGATGGTCTATCCGGGCGGCGACGTGGACTCGCTGCGGCCTTACCGGGACCGCAACCGCATCGTCTTCGACGGGCGGCGAGGCTATCTGCAGCTCGCCATCCGCGCGGGCGTGCCCATCGTCCCGGTGGTGGCCGCGGGCGCGCACGACGGCTTCATCGTCTTGAGTGACGGGCGCAAGATGGCCAAGCGCCTCCGCCTCGACCGCCTCTTGCGACTCAAGGTGCTGCCCCTCTCGCTCAGCGTGCCGTGGGGCCTCACCGTCGGGCCGGTGCCGCCTTTTTGGCCGATCTCCCGCTGCATCCGGATCCAGCTGCTGGCGCCGATCCATTTCGATCGCCAGGGCGAGGCAGCCGCGGCCGACGACGCGTACGTGCGCGACTGGGACGAGCGGATCCGAAGCCGGATGCAGCGGACCTTGTCCGATCTGGCCGTCGAAGTGGCCGAAGTGCAGCTCGCCGCGGCCGGCGCGGGCTCGGCTTTTGGCGACGATTGAGCGCGACATGATCCGGGCCGGATCAGGTGGTCGGGCCGGCGAGTCCTCGACGCACGCCGGCGCACAGCTGTGCTAGACCGCAAGGCGGTGCTCGACTACCTGCACATCCGGGGCTTGGCCCTGCTCGACGACGTCGAACTCGAACTCGGCACGGGCATGAACGTGCTCACCGGGGAGACCGGCGCCGGCAAGTCGATCATCGTCGACGCGCTCGGCTTGGTCCGCGGCGCCCGCGGGCGGGCCGAGCTGGTGCGCGAGGGGGCCGAGCAAGCCGAGGTCGAAGCTCAGTTCGCGCTGGGCGACGCCGCGATGGCGCGCGTCGAAGAGCTGATGCGCGAGCTCGAGCTGCCGGTCGACGAAGGCCAGCTCTTGTTGGGCCGGGCCATCCGTCGCGCCGGCCGTGGCAAGGCGCAGGTGCAGTCGCGCTTGGTCACCCGCAGCGCCCTCGAGCGGGTCGGGGCCAAGCTCGTCGACATCTGCAGCCAGCACGAGCACCACTCGCTGACCGACGTGGCCTCGCACCTCGACTTGCTCGACGAGTACGCCGGCCTGCGCGAGGGGCGGGCCGCCTACGCCGCGAGCTACCGGCGCTGGCAAGACGCGTGCATGGCCCTGCGCGACGTGCGTGACGCGGCCGGCGAGCGCCTGCGTCGCATCGACTACCTGCGCTTTCAAGTCGACGAGCTGCGTGAGCACGAAGAGGACTTCGAAGAGGGCGACGCCCTGCGCGAGCGGCTGATCTTGCTGCGCGACGCCCACCGCTGGGCCAGCTTCGCCAGCGAGGCCCATCATGTTCTCTACGAGGCCGACGACGCGCTCTCGGCTCGCTTGTCCTCCTTGGCCGAGCGCGCCCGTCGGGGCCCCGACTCCAGCAGCTCCTTGGCCGAGATCGGCGAGCAGCTCGAGTCGGCCGTCATCGCCTGCGAAGAGGCGGCGCGCGCCGCCGCCCGCTTGGCCGACGAGCTCGACGTCGAGCCCGAAGAGCTCGACACGGTGGCCGAGCGCGTCCACGACCTCGACCGCCTCGAGCGCAAGCACGGCATCCCGGCCAACGAGCTCGGGCGTCACCTCGCCAGCATGGTCGAAGAGCTCGGCGAGCTCGAGGGGGCCGACGAGCGCGAGGGCGAGCTGGCCGCGGCCGAAAAGGCGCTGGCCAAGGAGACCCAGGCCGCGGCCCTCGAGCTTCGGGCGCAACGCAAGGCGGCGGCCGAGCGACTCGCGCGCGAGATCGAAGCCGAGCTGGAGGCCCTGCACATTCCCGACGCCCGCCTCGAGGTCGCCGTTCGCCCGCGCCCCGAAGGCGAGCTCGGCCCCCGCGGAGCGGACGAGGTAGAGTTCCTCTTTTCGGCCAATCCCGGCGAGCCCATGGCCGCCTTGAATCAGGTCGCCTCGGGCGGCGAGCTCTCGCGCGTCTTGCTGGCGGTCAAGGGCGTGCTGGCGACGGGGGATCCGGTGGTCACCTATGTCTTCGATGAGGTCGACGCCGGCGTCGGAGGGGCGGTGGCCGAGGCCATCGGCCGTCGACTGGCCCGGACCGCCCGCGA
>JAUIJR010000027.1 GCA_030431075.1 Polyangia bacterium
TTGCAGGCCGTAGGCCGCCTCTTCGGGCTGCGAGGTGTAGGCGTGCCAGTAAAAGACGAGCGGCCCGTCGATCTCGCCCGCGGCGTTGGAGATCCAGATCCGGACGTCGCGCGGCTCGACCCCGGCCGGGTCGAAGCTCACCGTACCGTCGATGAAGTCGGGGCAAGTCCCGGTCGGCGTGGGCAGGGCCGAGGGCCGGGGTCCGTCGCCGTCGCCATCGCCATCGCCATCGCCCGTGCTCTCGCTCTCACCGTCGCCGTCGCCGTCGCCGTCGCCGCTTTCGGCCTCGCTCGAGGAGCTGCTCTCGCCTTGGGTCTCGCTGCTGGCGTCACTCTCGTCGTTGGCCGACCCGTCACCACATGCGAGTCCCGCGGGGAGCAAGGCGACGGCGAGAAGGGCCACGCGGGCGCGAGGGTCGGCGGATCTGAAGTTCACGGCGCAGCCTACCAGCTGTGCGCGCGGACCGCGGGGTGGCTCTCGAGTTGGCGCGGGCAGCGCGATAGCGCTCAAAGTGCCGATCTGCGCCGCAATTGGGGGCTTTCGCGCGTGTCAGACCGAGGCCCCGATCGGCCTATCGTGCACGACGAGGGCGCGAGCTTCCGCGCGCGACCCGGTTTTACAGGCCGGGACCGCATCCGTACCCTTGCGCACTTTCGCGGTTCGACCGCGCACCCGAGGCGAGCGAGATGATCGGCAAGCTGGTCAAAAAAGTCTTTGGCACCAAGCACGAACGGCAGATCAAAAAGCTGCAACCCATCGTCGCGCGCATCAACGAGCTCGAGGCCTCGGTCAAGGCGCTCGACGATGATGCACTCAAGGCGAAGACCCCCGAGTTTCGCCAGCGCATCGCCAACGGGGAGTCCCTCGACGACATCCTGCCCGAGGCCTACGCGGCCGTGCGCGAGGCGGCCCGTCGCACCTTGGGCATGCGGCACTACGACGTGCAGATGATCGGCGGCATCGCCATGCACCGCGGGATGATCTGCGAGATGCGCACCGGTGAGGGCAAGACCCTCACGGCGACCTCGGCTTTGTACCTCAACGCCCTCGGTGGTCGCGGGGCGCACCTGATCACCGTCAACGACTACCTCGCCAGCCGCGACGCGGAGTGGATGAGCCAGGTCTACGGCTTCATGGGCCTGAAGACCGGCACCATCGTGCACGGCTTGTGGCACCACGAGCGCCAAAAGTCCTACCGCTGTGACATCACCTACGGGACGAACAACGAGTTCGGCTTCGACTACCTGCGCGACAACATGAAAGAGACGATCGAAAAGTACGTCCAGCGCGAGCTGAACTACGCGATCGTCGACGAGGTTGACTCGATTTTGATCGACGAGGCCCGTACGCCGCTCATCATCTCGGGTGAGTCGGCCAAGCCGGCGGAGACCTACATCACCGTCGACCGCATGATCCCGAGCCTGCGCAAGGACCTCGACTACGTCATCGACGAGAAGGGACGCGCCGTGCAGCTCACCGACGCCGGCGTCGACCGGGTCGAGCGCTTGTTGGAGTGCCCCAACCTCTACGCGGCCGAGAACGCGGAGCTGCTGCACCACGTCAACCAGTCCCTGCGCGCCCACGCCCTGTACAAAAAGGACGTCAACTACCTCGTCACCAACGACGAGGTCGTCATCATCGACGAGTTCACCGGCCGCAAGATGGAAGGCCGCCGCTGGTCCGACGGCCTGCACCAGGCGATCGAGGCCAAAGAGGGGGTCACCATCAAGCCCGAGTCGCAGACCCTGGCGACGATCACCTACCAGAACTACTTCCGCATGTACGACAAGCTGTCGGGCATGACGGGTACGGCCGACACCGAGGCGGCCGAGTTCCAAAAGATCTACGGGCTCGACGTCATCGTCATCCCGACCAACAAGCCCATCGCGCGCGACGACGCCGACGACCTCGTCTACAAAAACGAGCGCGGCAAGTTCCACGCCGTCGTCGCCGAGATCAAAGACTGCTACGACCGTGGGCAGCCGGTGTTGGTGGGTACGACCTCGGTCGAGAAATCGCAGGTGGTGCACAACCTGCTCGACCGTTCGGGCATCCCCCACAACATCCTCAACGCCAAGAACCACGGGCGCGAGGCCTTCATCGTGGCCCAGGCCGGTCGCAAGCACGCGATCACCGTCGCCACCAACATGGCCGGTCGCGGTACCGACATCGTGCTGGGCGGCAACGCCGAGATGATGGCCAAGCAGCACTTCGACCCGGACGAGGGGCTCAAAAAACAGTGCGACGACGAGCGCCAAGAGATCCTCGGGCTCGGCGGCTTGATGATCATCGGCACCGAGCGCCACGAGTCGCGCCGCATCGACAACCAGCTGCGCGGCCGCGCCGGTCGCCAAGGTGACCCGGGTGCCTCGCGCTTTTATCTCTCCCTCGAAGACGACCTCATGCGCATCTTCGGGGCCGATCGCATAACCGGCTTGATGGAGCGTCTCGGCATGGAAGAGGACGTGCCGATCGAGGCGGGCATGGTCAACCGCGCGATCCAAAACGCGCAGCGCAAGGTCGAAGCCATGCACTTCGACACGCGCAAGAACCTCTTCGAGTACGACAACGTCATGAACGAGCAGCGCAAGGCGATCTACGCCCTGCGCAAGCAGATCCTCGAGGGCCGCTACGTGCCCGAGATCCTCGACGACGAGGCGCGCCGCGAGGCCATCGCCCGCGGCGACGACCTCGAAGCCTCGGCCCCCACCAGCTCGGGCCCCCACAGCATCGACTCGATGAAGGGGGAGATCCGCGAGCGCGCCATGACGATCTTGCATGAGCACTGCTTGTCGATCTTCGAGGCCCGCAAGCGCGTGCCCCCCGAAGGCGAGGCGCCCTGGCCCAAAGGCGGCGTCATGCCGCGCGAGCTCACCCACGACCTCTATCGCCACTTCGGCGCGATGGTGCCCCTCGAGGAGATCGCCGCCGACCGCGATGCGGTCATCGAGCAGATGCTCTCCGTGGTCGCCAGCTCGCTGATCCAACAGCGCGAGCGCATCCACGATCTTTGCTTCGACCTGCTCAGTCGCATGGTCGTCGAGCTGTGCCCCGAAGACGTGCACCCCGACGAGTGGGACTTGCAGGGTCTCGAGCAGGAGATCCGCGAGAAGTTCTACGTCGAGATCGATCTCTCGCAGGTCGTCGACGACATCGACAAGCTCATCGACCGCTGCTGGGAGGTCGTCTCCGGCTCCTTGCTCGAGCGCGAGAAGGAGTTTGGCCTGTACACCTTCTTGTTCTACGTGCGTCAGATCTACCTCAAGGAGATCGACGAGCGCTGGATCGTTCACCTCAAGAACATCGAGCACCTGCGTACGGGCATCGGGCTGGTCGGCTACGCGACCCGCAACCCCAAAAACGAGTACAAGATCCAGGGCTTCAACCTGTTCAAGAACATGTGGGACAGCCTCGAGTACGCGGTGCTCGATCAGACCCTGCGCATGCGCTTGACCGACGAGCAGCGCCGCGCGGCCGAAGAGGGCGCCGAGCACGAGACCACGCTCACCAAGCACTCGCGACGCCGCGAGGGTGGCAACCGCCGCGAGGCGGGGGGCCAGTCGACGCGCGTTCAAGAGGCGATGGCGGCCGCGCAAAAGCTCATCGCGGCTGGCCTCACCAGCGGCAGCGCGATGGTCACGCCACGGCCCAAGCGCGAGCCGGCCGGACCCGGGGCCTCGAGCTCGCCGGCGGCTCCGGCCGCCGCGCCGGCCGAGAAAAAGGCCAGCGCCTACCCCAAGGTGGGCAAGAACGATCCTTGCCCCTGCGGATCCGGCAAGCGCTACAAAAAGTGCCACGGCAAGCCGGTGGTCGCGGCCTCGCCCGAGGCCTGAGGCCGGCCGGCGACACATAGGCCCTCGACGCGCCCGCGTGCTACACCCTGCGCGTGCGCGTCTTGGGACTCGACGTCGGTAGCCGCACGATCGGCTTGGCCCTCAGCGACGACTCGCGGATGTTGGCCAGCGCCTGGGAGACCTGGCCGCGCGGGGGCCAGGCCAAAGACGTGCCCGAGATCCTGCGGCGCGCCGCCGAGCGCGAGGTCGATACCCTCGTCGTCGGTTGGCCCCTCGAGCTCGACGGTCGCGTCGGATTGCGCGCGCGTCGCGTGCAGGCCTTCATCGAGAAGCTCGAGGCGGCCATCGAAGCGGGCGGTCTGAGTCTCGGCGTCGAGCGCTGGGACGAGCGCTTTTCGACCGCGGCGGCCGAGCGCACCTTGCTCGAGGCGGATCTCAGCCGCGCCAAACGCAAGGCCAAGATCGACGCCGTGGCCGCGCAGCACATTTTGCAGGGCTGGCTCGACGCGCAAGGCTCGGACGAGGCAGGATGAGCAAGGCGATGCCCGAGCCGAATCGCAAGCGAAAGCCACGTCTGCGAAAGTCGCGACGCAGCCAGCGCTGGGCCGCGGCCATCGTGGTCATCGCGGTGGTGCTGGCCGCCGTCGCCGGCTGGCGCGCCTACGAACGCTTCACCGGCTACCCGAACCGCGCCCACGAGGGCAGCGCCGAGGCCATCGTCGTCGAGGTCCCCCGCGGCAGCTCCTTCACCAAGGTGCTCGAGCTGCTGGTCCAAGCCGAGGTCATCGCCGAGGACGAGCGGGCGATGTTCAAGCTCTACGTGCTCAACGAGGGCGCGGCGAGCAAGGTGACCGCCGGCACCCACACCTTTCGCGGCGACATGACGCCGGTCGAGATCCTCGAAGAGCTGCAGCGCGCGCAGCCGGCCGAAGAGGTTCGCGTGACGATCCCCGAGGGCAAGCAGATGCTGCAGATCGCCGAGATCCTCGCGGACAAGGGGCTCGCCGACAAAGACAGCCTGGTCGCGGCGATGCGGGATCCGGATCTGCTGCGCGAGCTCGGGATCGAGGCCGAGTCGGCCGAGGGCTACCTTTTTCCGGACACCTACGCCTTTGGCCGCAAGGACTCGGCCAAGAGCATCGTGACCAAGCTGATCAAGCGCCACCAGCAGGTCTTCGAGGCCGTCCGTCGCCAGTACTTCGAGGCGGCCGAGGAGCTCCAAAAAGAGTTCGACTGGGACCAGCACGAGATCGTGACCTTGGCTTCCATCGTCGAAAAAGAGACGGCCGTCAAAGAGGAGCGCCCCCACATCGCGCGGGTCTTTTTGAACCGCCTGCGCTTCGACAGCTTCAAGCCCAAGCGCCTCGAGACCGACCCGACCATCATCTACGGCTGCACGGTGCCCGAGCAAAAGTCCGAGGCCTGCCAGAGCTTCGAGGGCCGGATCCGGCGGATCCACCTGCGGGATCCCGACAACCCGTACAACACCTATACCCACGAGGGCCTGCCCCCGGGCCCGATCTCGAACCCCGGCCGGGCGGCCATCGAGGGCGTGCTGAACCCGCGCAAGTCCCGGGCCCTCTTTTTCGTGGCCCGCAACGACGGCACGCATCACTTCTCGGCGACGCGCGCCGAGCACGAAGCGGCGGTCAAAAAGTACATCTTGGGTGGGGCCGTCGGCGACGGGACGCCCCAGTAGCTGCGGGATCCTCGCTGGCGCGAGCCGCTGGGCCTGCGCGCGAGTTGCTACGGGGCGTGGTACCGTTGCCCCGCATGCGGCGTTGCTTCTCGAGCCTTGTGGTCGGCCTGACCCTGGTGAGCGCGAGTGCCTGGGCCTCGGGCCCCGCGGGGGACGATCCCACGGCCGCTCCGGCCGCGCCGACGGCGGGCGCCAAGGCGGGCGTCTTGCCCCTGGTCGTCGACGGTGAACTCCCGGACGCCGACCGCGACATCCTCACCGAGCAGCTCGTCGCCGGCCTCGAGCGCGGAAGCTTTGGCGTGATCAGCCCCGACGCCGTAGCCGCGGCGGCGCCCGAAGCCGCGAGCTGCCAGGCCGCCGGCTGCTACGCCACCATCGCGGGTCAAGCCGGCGCGACGCACCTGGTGCGCACGACGGTCTCGGTGCAAGACCGCGACTACCAGATCGTCGTCGAGCTGATCGACGGGGCGGACGGCGTGGTCTTGGCGCGTACCGATGACGGCTGCGAGATCTGTGGCGTCGCCGATGTCGGTGGCCTGCTCTCGGCCGCGGCCGCGACCTTGCGTACCAAGCTCGACGCGCTGGCCAGCGGACCCGCCACCTTGGTGCTGACCTCCGAGCCCTCCGACGCCGACGTCTTCATCGACGGCGAGCTCGCCGGTACGACGCCGCTCGACCGCCCCGTGATCCCCGGCAAGCACATCTTGCGGATCCAAAAGGACGGCTACATCACCCTCGAGCGCGAGGTGACCTTCGTCGAGGGCGTCCGCGAGAACCTCGAGATGAACCTCGACAAGGTGCCCAACCGCCTGCCGGGGCGCGCCTGGGGCTGGGCCTCGCTCGGCGTCGGCGTGGCCGCGCTCGGCGGCGGCGTCGCGCTCACCTTCTTGCACGACCTCAACCACGACCCCACCTGCAGCGGCAACAACGTCGACGCCTTCGGCAACTGCAAGTTCTTGTGGGACACCAAGTGGGCGGGCGTCGGCACGGCCATCGGCGGCGCCGCGCTGACTACCTTGGGTGTCGCCATCTTGCTGAACACCCGCAAGGTCAAAGCCAAGCGCGTCGACGACCCGGACAAGGCGAGCGCGCGTGTCGGCATCGGCGCCGGCTCGGTGACCCTGCGCGGGCGCTTCTAGATCGTCGGTGCGGGCGGCCGGCGTTCAGCCGGGGCCGCCGCGTCCACCTTCGCCAAAGAGCTGAAAGCGCTCGATGGGCTCGCGCTGCGGGGCGGCACGAATGGTGGCGTCCGGGGGGGCGGCCGCATCGAGGCCGTCGAAGGTGATGACCTCATCGCCGCTGGCCGCGAGCTCCGGATCGGCTTCGGCCTTCGACTCGGGCTCGGCTTCGGGCTCGGGCTGAGCTTCGCGGGTGTCTTCGGACGAGGCCGTCTCAGCCGGGGCCTGGCCGGCGCAGGCTAGCGTGCACAGCAAGGGGAGGGCGGCGATGCGTCGCACCTCGGGCCCAACGCGCGCGGGCATCAGCCGGTCTTGGCCTTGACCTTGTCGATGCGCGACTGGGCCTTGGAGTGTCCGAGGGCCTTGGCCTTCTCGTACTGCTCGAGGGCGTCGTGATAGCGCAAGACCTTGTAGTAGGCGTCGCCGAGCTTGAGGCGATAAGAGCTGTTCTTCGAGGCCGCCCGCACGGCGCGCTCGGCGTACATGACCGCCTTTTGGCTGCTGCCGGTGTCGAAGTAGACGTCCGAAAGGCCCATCAAGGCCTTCGCGCTGCGGTTGTCGTAGCTGATCGCCTGGTTGAAGAGCTTGCTCGCCTCGCTGCGGCGGCCCGCCCGCAAGGCGGACAAGCCCTGGTCGGCGAGCTCGTCGGCCTTGTCTGGATTGCGCTCGCCCTTGCCGAGCTCGGCGTCGTCGCTACCGCGGCGGACTTTCTTCTTCTTGGTGCGGCCGCGACCCGAGGTGATCGAGGGGCGATCGTCGGCGATCTCCTCGAGCACCAGAGACTCGGGATCGTCGCCGCCTTCGTCCTCGCCACCTTCGTTAGCACCTTCATCGTTGGCGCCTTCGGCTCCGGCGCCACCGCCCTCGTCTTCGGGGGCGTCGCCTTCGTCGCCGCCGGTGTCGCTTCCGGTTCCGGCGCTGGGCGGACGCTTGATGCCCTTGGCCCGCATGGCGCGGTCCATCGTGCTGCGTTGGATCACGCTGCCCTCGTCGTCGGCCATGGCGAAGAGCATGGCCTGCTCATCGGCGCCGATCTCCACGCCCGAATCTGCTTGGGCCAAGAAGACCTGCTGACGCGCGGCTCGGATCTCCGACTCGGTGAACTTCTTGCCCAGCGCCTTTTCTCGCTGTTGGGCCAAAAAGCCCGGCGTCACACCCGAGCGCTCGAAGGCGACCTCGTTGGTGTCGTCGAACAAGGCGGCCTGCCAGTAATAGTCGCGCGCGATCGGGCGCGTGTCTTCGAGCTCCCAGAACTGATCGCCCAAGGTGGTCAGGGTCTGGGAGAACTCCTTGCGCAGCTCTTCGGCTCGCTCATCACCGGGGGCGTCGAGCTTGCCGGGGAGCTCCTCGAGGGCGACGACTTTCACGTAGCTGGTCGCTGCGTCGGTATCGGTCAAGGAGGGGTAGACCCAGTTCGCGCGGCTGCCGGCCGCACGCGCTTGTTGGGTCAGCTCTTCGACCTGAGCCAGCTCGTCTTCGCTGGGCTTTTGGTTCAGCGCAAAGAAGATCGCCACGCCGGCCAAGGCCGCACTGCCGGCCGCGACCGCCGGCCACAGCCAGCGACGCTTGCCCCGGTCCACCACGACCACCGGGCTCGGCATATGGGCCAAGAGCCACTGGCGCCGCTCTTCGTCGACCTCGGGGAGTTCGAGATCGTCCCACGGCGTTTGGATGCCGTGGTGGATCTGCGCCTCGCACAAGGCCGCCTCGAGCTCGCGCATGTTCGCGTAGCGGTCGGCCGGGTCTTTGGCCAAGCACTTCATGATCACCGCGCCGAGGCGATCGGGGATCTGGATGTCGGTACGCACCTTGCCGATCGGCGGCGGCTCGGCGTTGACCTGCATGTCGAGGAGCTCCTCGAGGTCGTCGCTTTGAAAGGGCGCTTGGCCGACCAGCAGCTCGTAGGCGGTGGCTCCGAGCGCGTACATGTCACAGCGGCCGTCGAAGGGCTGGCCGAGCACCTGCTCGGGGGGCATATAGTGCGGCGTGCCGGCCACCGTGCCGCCGCCGCTTTGGCCCGCCGCGAGCATGGCCGAGATGCCGAAGTCGACGATCTTCACGACCTCGTGCTTGCGCTCTTGGACGACCAAGATGTTCTCGGGCTTGATGTCGCGGTGCACGATGCCGCGCTCGTGCGCGCGGTCGAGGCCCTTGCAGCACATGCGCATCAGGCCGATCAGGCGGGCCGGATCCATGGAGCTGGTCTCGGTCTCGGGCACGAGGTCCGTGCCGTCGAGCAGGTCCATGCAAAACCACAAGCGGCCGTCGGGGAGCTCGCCGAAGTCGAAGATCTCGACGATGTAGTCCGAGCCGATCTTGCTCGCCGCGCGGGCCTCGTCGCGAAAGACCTGCGCCATGTGAGCTTGTTGGCTCAAGTCGAAGCGCAGGATCTTGAGCGCGACGTGGCGCTCGATGTCCATGTGCTCGGCTTCGTAGACGACGCCCATGCCGCCTTCGCCCAGCCAACGGCGCAGCACATAGCGGGTGCCGGGCACGGGCTTGCCGGCAGCCAAACGGATCCGCGGCCCTTCGGTGCCGGCTTCGACCAGACCCTCGGCGCCGGCGAGGTGCGAGCCGACTTGGCGCTCACGGTCGGCGCGGTGATCGGCCGGTGGGTCTTTGGGCAGACGATAGGTCGTCGCGCTGCGCTCGGCGGGCACGGGCCGGGGCGCCGAGGCCGAGGCCGCGGGTGCGGGCGGTGTGGCGGCCGGCGGCGCCATCGGAAAGGCCGGCGAAGCCTGGGGCGCCTTGCGGACGGTCGCCGCCGGAGCGACGCGGGTCTTCGCGGCGGCGCGCGAGCGCGAGTCGGGTGCGGGTGCAGGTGCAGCCAGCGGATCGACCGGAGGTGGCGGCGGCAAGGGCCCGCGCGCGACCATGGTCTTTTTCGAGGTCTTCTGGGGCGCTTTGGGGGGCGCCGGCGGGGCTTTGGGAGGGCCCGGGATCGAGGGGTCGGACATGTCTAAAGCAAGCGGAAGGTGAGTCGAGTCTACACCCTCCGGACCCAACGCGCCGGAGCGGGGCCAGATCCAAGCCCCGCACACAGCTCGCTACGCGGGGGCTGGGCGCGAGTTCAGTTCTCGGCCGGCGGGCCGAGTGGCGTCCACAGCTCGATGAAGCCCGACGATAGGTGCACGCTGTCGTCGTGGTCGATGAGCAGCAGCTCGAGTTGCGGCTGTGTTTCAACCATGCGCAGCGCGGCCTCGCGGCCCATCACCGTCAAGGCCGTGCACCAGGCATCGGCTGCGGTGGCGTCGGGAGCCACGCAGGTCACCGATTTCGGGCTTTGGCCCTCGGGGATCGGGAAGCCCGTCGTCGGGTCGATGATGTGGGTGTAGCGGCGACCCTCCCACTCGAAAAAACGCATGTAGTTGCCCGAGGTCACGACGGCCATGTTCTCGAGGCTGACAAAGCCCAGCGCTCCGGCCGCGTTGGGGTCTTGCACGCCGACGCGCCAGGGCTGCCCGTCCTTGCTTCCTGAAGCAAAGGTGTCGCCTCCACCTTCGACAACATGGTTGGCATGTCCCGCGTCGCGCAGGATCCGCGAGGCGGCATCGACCGCGTAGCCCTTGGCGATGGCCCCGAGACCGAGCTTCATCCCCGGCGTGCGCAGGCGGACGCGACGATGCGCCGCGTCGAGTTCGACCGCGCGCCAGTTCACCAAGGGCAAGCGCGCGGCCACGTCTTCGGGCGATGGGGGCTTCGCACCTGGGCCGAACTTCCACAGCTCGCCCACGGCGTGAAAGCTGATGTCGAACTTGCCTTCGCTGCGCGCGCTGATCTCGGCCGCGCGCTCGAGGATCTCGAAGAGCTCGGGCGGCACCTCCACGGCGTCGCCGCCGGCGGCCGCGTTGAGTCGACTCAGATCGCTGTCGGCTTGCCATTCGCTGGCGATGGCCTCGATGCGAGCGATCTCGGCGAAGGCCTCACGCATGGCCTGGGCCGCGGCGGCGCTTTGAGCGGGGTCGCCGACGTAGACGTTGATCGACACCCGCGTGCCCATGAGTTCGGACTCGGCGTACAAGGTGCCGTCCTCGCGCAGCGGGGGGCCAGGTTCGAGCGAGCGTTCGGCCGGGCGCTCGGACGCGGATGGGGCCGTGGCTTGGGGCGAAGGCGCAGCCTCGGCGGGCTTCGCCTCGCCCTTGCAGCCGCCCAGCAAAGCGAAGGCGAGGCTCGCGATCATGAGGACGCGCGGAAGCTCGCGCATGGATCAGTCCTCGTCGTCTTCGGCGAGGAGCTCTTCGAAGTCGGCTTCGTCGAGGTCTTCGATGTCGTCGAACTCCTCGACTTCGCCTTCGCCGAGAAGGTCGTCGATGGCGGCGGCGAGCACGTTGGGGTCGCCGATCTCGTCGCCCTCGTCGTCCTCGTCGAAGCGGGCTTGCTCGCGCGCGGCGGCCATCACCGCGTCGAGGTCGACGGGGGTGTCGGGACGCGAGGGCGGACGGGAGGGTCGCGCCGGGCTGCGGGTCGAAGGCGGCGGAGGCGGTGGTGTCGAGGCCGTGATCTCGACTGGACGCGGAACGGGATCCGGATCGGGGAGCTCGCCGATGACTTCGGGCTCGGGCTCGGGCTCGGGCTCGGGTTCGGGCTCGGCTTCGGGCTCGGGCGCGGGCTCGGGTTCAGGCTCGGGCTCGGGCTCGGGCTCCTCGGCGTCGAGGCCCAAGTCGACATCGATGTCCAAGTCGAAGTCGTCGTCCTCGGCCAGCACCGGCATGTTGGTGGCCGAACCGGCGGGCAGGGGCTCGCCGCCCCACAAGGCGTGGAGTTGGGGGAAGCCCGACCAAAAGGTGTCGGCCGGGCTCGGGGCAGCACCACCGGGCGCCCGGATCCGCAGCAAGCCCGCGTTCACCGTCACCCCGAGCACGCGGCCGCGGTAGTAGGTGTCGATCGCGTTCATGAAGCGCCAAAAGGTCTTCTTGGGATCCTTGGCGTTGCCGATGATCGCCTTCCACAAAGGAAGCGGCCCGTACTCGACCACGGGGGCGAACAAGAACTCGCGGCCGCTGGGGAAGAGCAGTTCGAAGCGCTGGTGCTCGATCACGTAGTCCTCTTCGCTCAGGCCGAGCTCGCCGAGGACGCGGTTGATCAAGAAGGGGCGCGGCCGGATCTTTTGCACGCGACGCAGCACGCCGACCTGCTCGCGCATGCCCTCGTCGCGCAGCACCTCTTCGAAGAGGTCTTCGACCTCGGACCAGCTGCCACGCAGGGCCATGGTGGCCAGCACCTGACCGCCGGGCTTGGTCACGCGCATCAGCTCGGAGAGCCCGGCCTTCCAGTCGGGGACCTCGGTCGAGAGCACCAAGTTGGCGATCGAGAGGTCGTAGGTGTCGGCGTTCATGCCGAGTACCTCGTCGAAGTTGCCGTTTTTGAAGTAGACCCGCTTTTTCCAGTCGGGTCGCATGCGGGTCTTGGCGATCGAGGCCAAGGCCGGGTCGGTGACCAAGCTCAGCACGCGGGTCGCGTCATCGAGGCGCGAGAGCAGCTCCGAGGTCATGCGACCCGAGCGTCCGTTGACCTCGAGCACGAAGGCCTTGGGGCGCGGGGGCAAGGCCCGCGTGATCATGCGGGCGAAGCGGTCGTGCCAGATCGGCGAGACCTCGCGGTCCATGGCCCGGGCTTTTCGCTCGGCCCGCAGGTCCGTGCCGCTCGATCGGGGCAGTGCCACGTATGCGCCTGAAGCTCCGAGAACGCGGGGCCCGGCTCAGTTCGCGGCGGGCCAGCCGACGACCGCGTAGTTGAAGTGGGTCTGGGCGTTGGTGGAGATGGCCGCGTCCATGCAATCGCCGCCGCTGGTGCTGTTGCAGTAGTCGATGCTCCAGTTGGCCACCCAGGGGCGCTCTTCGAAGGCCGTACCCACGGCCGGGAAGTCGGCGCTCATCTCGTGCGAGAAGCCGATGTCCGCGCCACCGCCGTCTTGGATCTTTTGCCCCGGCTCGAGGCTGAAGGGCGGATCCAAAGGCGAGCAGGTGACCTCGAAGTTGAAGCCGAAGAAGTTGCAGCCGCCGCCGGTGCACAAGCTGCCGCCCAGGACCTCGAAGAAGGGGTCTTGGCTGCCGCCGAAGTTGGAGTTCATGTTCGGCGAGAACTCGACGATGGCCGGCTCGAGGCCGTCGGTCGCCGTCGAACCCGAGTAGGTGACGGTGATGTCGTGGCCCTGCGGGGTCTCTTGGCTCGCGCAAAAGGGCACGAAGATCGAGTAGTCGGATTGGGTCATCTCGACCATCCACACCCAAGTGCCAAAGGCGTCCTCGGTGACCGTGCCGCTGTGCGAGCAGTTGGTGTCGTCGACGCTCAGTGTGATGCCGGCCGGGAGCACACCGCCGCCGTCGCGGTAGGGGCAGGCGGGCTGGGCGGCGTCGCGGTCGGGGAAGCTGCACGAAAAGGCCGTGCCGTCGCCACCGGCGATGAAGTCGTTGACGTCTTGGCCGGGCTGCAAGCAGTGACGGGCCTCGTCGCGCAGGGTCTCGACGTTGAGCGCCGGGTTCACGACCAAGTCGCAGCTGGTCACGTCCTCACCGGCGAACTTGGTGTCCGAGGCGGTGATGGTGATCGGGAAGGTGCCCTCTTCTTCGGGGACGCCCGTGATCCGACCGGTGTTCGGATCGATGTCCAGGCCTCCGGGCAAGCCGGTGGCCGACCACAAGTAACCGCTGCACAGTCCCTCGGCGTCGCAGCTGCCGCTGCCGCCGGTGGGCACGGCCGTGTACGCGAAGGTGGCGCGACGGGCCGCGAGCGGGATGTCGCTGCAGTCGATCGAGATGTCCAAGATCGGCGGCGTCAGGCAGCCGCCCGCATCGTCGGGGAAAAAGCACTCCGGCGCGTCCTCGTCGCCGACGCACGCAAAGGAGGTTGCCAACAAAAGGCCACAAAGGCCGACCGTGCGCTTCGAAAAGGACATGTACGTAGCTCCGGGCGGCCCTTTCGGTGTGGGCCGAGGCGCGGCGACGATAGCACGGGGGCGCGCCGCCGGACAAATGCCGGGCCGCGTACAGCGGGCCGCAAGCGGCTGAAATCGCTGGTCTTTGCGCTCGCAGTGGGGAGGGGGGAGCGCAGGCGCCGGGGGCCGACACACGCGCTGCGCATGGGCTCAGGCCTCGCGGCCCACCAAGGCCTCGACCGCCTCGGCCGCTTTGGGGGCGGCTTGGGTCAGGACCTCGGGGGCGTCTTCGGTGCACAGGACGTCGTCTTCGATGCGGATCCCGCGGACATCGGCGAAGCGGCCCAGGGCCTCGCGGTTCAAAGTTCCGTCGGCGTCGAAGGGCCCGCAAAGCTCGCGGTGCTCCAAGATCGCGGGCACCAGGTACAAGCCGGGCTCGATCGTCACGCACATCCCGGGCGCGAGATCGCGGTCGAGTCGCAGGTAGCCCAGGCCGAACTGATCGGCGCGGCTGCGCCCGGGTGCGTAGCCGGCGCGATCTCCGAGGTCCTCCATGTCGTGGACGTCCAAACCGATCAGGTGCCCGACCCCATGCGGGAAGAGCAGGGCATGGGCGCCGCGCTCGACCAGGCCGTCGACCTCGCCGCGCAAGATCCCCAGGTCGACGAGACCCCGCGTCAAGCTGCGCGCGGCCGTCAGGTGCACCTCGCGATAGCGCACGCCCGGTCGCACCTTGTCGATGGCGTCGAGCTGCGCTTGCAAGACGATGTCGTACATCGCCCGCTGCGTCGGCGAGAACTTCCCGTTGACGGGCCAGGTGCGCGTGACGTCGCCGGCCCAGCCTTCGTGCTCGGCGCCGACGTCGGCCAGCATCAAGTCGCCGTCTTGCAGTTGGTTGCGCTGATCGAAGTTGTGGAGGATCTCGCCGTGCACGGTGACGATGGGCTGGTAGCTCGTGCGCATGCCGTGACGCATGAGCTCGGCCTCCATGGCGCCGCGGATCTGGTACTCCCACGCGCCCGGCTTGGTCGCGCGCATGCCCGCCATGTGGCACGCGGCGGTGGCTGCATGGGCCTCGCGCAGGCGCTCGAGCGCGGCCGCGTCGTGCACCATCCGCAAGGCGACCATCGCGTCGGCCAAGTGCGCGTCGACCCCCTCGAGGCCCTCGACGCCGGCCAGCCAGCTGCGATCCAAAAGTGCGTCTTGGCTGCGTCGGGTCTGGGGATCCGCCGAGGGCAAGCTCGCGACTTCGCTCGGGCCCCCGGCCGCCGCGATGACCTCGGGCAGCTCGGCTCGATCGCGCACGCGGTCCACACCCATGGCCGCGGCGATCTCCGCCCAGCTCGGCGTCGCCCCGTGCCACAAGGCGTCGTCTTCGGGCGTCGGCGTCAAAAAGAGCTCGCTGCCCGCTTCGCTGACCCACACGCTGGCGTCCGGCAAGCTCGCGCCGGTCAGGTACAAAAAGTGACTGTCGGCCCGGTAGGGGTAGGGGTTGCCGGGGTAGTTCATCGGCTTTTGCCCGCCCGCGAACACCAGGGCCGGCTTTCCGCCGAGGCGTTCGGCGAGGGCCGCGCGACGACGTTGAAAGACCGAGGCGTCTTGACTGGGCAAAGCGAGGGTCATGGGGGCCTTTTACCCGATCGATGGCGGCGTGGCAGGCGCTATGGTGCCCGCGTGACGCCGGCGCCCCACGCGAGCGATGCGGATCCACGCGCGCGCCGCTTCGCGTGGACCTTGTTCGCGCTGGCCTTGCTCACGCGATGGATCTGGGTGCTGTGGGTCCACCCGCCGGGGGCGCACGTCTTCTCGGACATGGCGCGCTACCTCGAGCGCGCGCAGGGCCTCGCCGAGCACGGCCCGCGCTTCGGCGTGCGCACGATGGCTTGGCAAGCTTGGGGCACGCACACCTTGATGGCCGGCCTGATGAAACTCGTCGGTGCCACGGCGCCCTTCGTCGGCTTGGCCTTGGTGTGGGCCACGATGTGGGCGGCCGTCGTGCCCGCCACCTACGCGTTGGCCCGTCGCATCTTGGACGCCAAGCTCGCGCGCGTCGCCGGCGTGTGTGCCTTGCTGTGGATCCCCCACCTGAGCTTGGCCGGCTACTTCACCAGCGAAGCGCCCTTCACCTTGGTGCTGATCGCGGGGAGCGTGGCGGCGCTGCGGACCTGGGAACTCGGTCGCACCCGCGACGGCCTGCTTTGCGGCGTGGCCTTCGCTATTGCCTTCGCCTTGCGCCCCCAAGTCGCGCTCTTTATTGCGCTGGGCGGCCTCGCCTTGCTGCTCGCGGCCTGGCGTCGAAAGGCCCGCGTGCACTGGCGCGCGTGGACGGTGGCGGCCGCGTTGATCGCGGTGAGCGTCGTCGGATCCATGTGGCGCTTTTCGGCCCACACCGGCCGTTGGGGCGGCGTGGCCGAGAACGCCGAGATGAACCTGACGGCGGCGCGCTGCCACAACATCGTCACCCAAGCCTTTCTCACCGAGGAGGGCCGCGCCCGCTCCGAAGCGCGCGGGTCGACCCTCGATGGCCGCCGCGTCAGCCTGCCCGGATTTCGCCAGCTGGCGACCACCGGCGACTCGCATCCCTTGGCGCTTCGGCCCGCGCTGGGCGGCGAGACGATCCGCTTCGTCGGCTACATCGGCGACCCCCAAGCCCACGCCGAGCTCCGCCGCCGCTGCTACGCGGCGACCGGCCTCGTCGAGCAAGCCCGCTACTCGCTGGTGAACCTGTCTTTGCTGTGGGTCCTCAACTACCCCTGGCCAGAAGCCTCGGACCGCCGCGCCGCGATGCCCCTGCACGTGTTGTCGCGCACCGGCGCGTGGCTGTTCGTGATCCTCTTCATGGTCCCGAGCTGGCTGGGCACGGCCCGCGCCTTGCGCGAAGGCTCCGCCGGCGCCCGCTTGTGCGCCTTGCAGCTGCTCTCCTTGTTCGCCTTGGCCCTGGTCTTTTTTGGCACCCCCCGCCTGCGATGCCCCTACGACCCCTTCGCGTTGATCTTGGCGCTGCCCTACCTGGCCAGCTTGGGGGCGAAGCTTCGGGCCAAGCTGCGCGCTCGCCGGTCCTAGGCTCGGCCTTTCCTTGGGCCGAGGGCTTGGCTATACCCCCGCGACCTCATGCGCCTCCGCGTCGACGCCGAACGACCCGATCCCCGCAAGCTCGCGCCCGCGTTGGAGGCGCTGCGCCGCGGCGAGGTCGTGATCTACCCGACGGACACGGGCTACGCCTTCGGCTGCGCGATGTCCTCGCGCAAGGGCGTGGCGACCTGCCGCAAGCTCAAACAGATCGACGAAAAACACTGGAAGCCGCTGACGATGCTGGTCGACAGCATCAACGAGTTCGGCCGCTACGGCGTGCTCGACAACGCGGCCTTTCGTCTGGTCCGTCGCCTGCTCCCCGGGCCCTACACGATCGTGCTGCAAGCGACCTCGGACGTGCCCAAGCTCTTGCGCAACCGCAAGCACGAGATCGGACTTCGCTGGCCCCAACACCGCGTGTGCGAGCTGTTGGTCCAAGGCCTCGGCGAGCCGTTGCTCTCGGGCTCGGTGCATCCCTTCGAAGACGAGCCGGAGTTGATGGAGATCGACGACTACATGCCGCGCTACGATCGCCAGGTCGCGGTGTTCGTGGACGCGGGACCTTTGTGGCCGGAGCCCTCGACGGTGGTGCGCTTCGAAGACGGCAACATGGATGTCTTGCGCCAAGGGCAAGGCGAGCTGCCGGCGTAGGCGTCGTGCTGCAGCAAAGTCTTGGCTCCACTCAGTGGAGCGCGCGATCCATTGAATGGAGACAAGGCGGTGCAAAAGCGCTGCGTGTGCAGTGCTTCGGCCGGCTTTGTTCAGTGCGACATCGAGATCACGCAACAAGAACACAGCCGGGCCGGTGCAAAGTTCGTCGATAACTTCGACGCGTGCATGGCGGCGTGCTCAAATAATCGCGTGCAGTACTTGGTGTATGTCCACAACCTGTCCGCTGGAAAACGCGAAGCGAACGCGCTTTACGGCGATGCACCGGTGGCCCCCATGCCCCAAGCGCCGATGGATGCCTACGCGCGCATCTGGATCGACGTCCTCGAAGGCGACATCGCCGGCGCCATCCACCGCACCATCTCCGAAGCCCTCGAGTGGCCCCGCGAACACGGCGAGAAGGTCGTGCACATGACCGCGACCACCAACCTCGAGCTGGAGCTCGGCCCGGGCTTCGACCAGATCGACGGGATCGTCGATGCGCTGCGCGAGGCCTTCGCGGCCGCGGATCTGCGACTGCCGCCGGGGCTTTCGAAAAGCGCCTAGGGGGCGGCCAAAGGGCCGGCGCCACTGCGGCCTACCCTCGTGTACAGTGCCGCCGTGTTTCGACAGGCGCTTCCTTTTTTGATCGTCGGGGGGCTTTGTTTGCCCGCCACCGGGTGCAGCTTTTTTTCGGCGCTCTTTGGCGGGAACAAAGGTGAGGAGAACACGGCCGCGAACGCGGGGCCGGCCGGGCCGAGCGCCGACGAACAGTTCTTGGAGCAGGTCGCCGAAAAGCGGGCCGCGGCCGAGGCGGCGCCCGGAGATCTGAACGCGGCCACCGAGTACGTCACCTACGTCTACGCCGCCGCGACGCAAGGCGTCTACGAGCGCAACGACTTGGATCCCAAGTCGCGCGTGCAAGAGGCCGTCGTCGTCTTGCAGGCCGTCGAGGGGGACGACAGCACGCTGGCGACGGCCAAGGCGCTCGAGTCTTCGCTCGTCGAGTACCTCGGGGACAGCGCGCGCCAAGGTGAGCTGCTCGCCGAGTCTTATGCTTTGGATCCCGCGGCTGGGGCGTGGGGCGGGCTCGTCGTGTGGCACGGCCAGCAGGGCGCCGACGACGAGGTCGTGCGTCTGTGCAAAGAAGAGCGTGAGCGCTTGGACTATGGGACTGCGCTGCTCAACGCTTTCGATACTTGCTTGGTGGCCCGCAACGCTACCTCCATCGAGAGTGGTCTCGACTTCGCCTCCAAGGCCGACCGCGCTTGGTACGACGCCGAGGTGCGGCGCATCGAGGCCGAGATCGCGGCGGCGCGGGCCGAAGAAGAGCGGCGCATGGCCGAGGCGCGGGCGCGTGAAGAGGCCGAGCGGGCCGCCGCGGCCGAGCGGGCGGCCGCGAGCAGCAGCAGCAGCTCGAGCAGCAGCGCCTCGAGCGGGCCGGTCTCGGTCACCATTCGCAATCGCTGCCGGCAGACCGTCAAGGTCTTCTACGGGACCAAGCCCAAGTTCGGCAGTGGCACCTACTCGTCGATGAGCAGCAACTCCTCGACCAGCCACAGCTTTCGCCAAGGCGACATGTTTTGGATCGTCGACGACAGCCAAAATGGTTTGAGCTCGGTGACCGTCGGGGCCGGCATGCGGGAGATCGAGATCCTCGACAGCTGCACCGGCATGACCACGCGTTGATCTCGATGCCTCGGAGTTCGATCTTGGGGGCGGCGCTCGCGGGGCTCGTCGCCTGTGCACCCGTCAGCGTCGGGAGCTTTCCGCCCGTGCAAAGGGACTTGGTCGCGTACAACCAAGCGCAGGGGGATCCCTATTCGGGGCGCTTTCCCTACGCCGAGGCCGTGGCCGGGCTGCCCGAGGGGCGGCCGCGGGCGGTGCTGGTGACGAGCGCCGGCCAAGTCCACTGCGAGCTGGCCATCGATACGGCGCCGCTGACCGTGGCCAACTTCATCGGGCTCGCGCGGGGCGTGCGGCCCTTTCAGCTCGAAGAGGACGGGCCGTGGATCCAAGAGCCCTTCTATGTCGACAT
This sequence comes from Polyangia bacterium, assembly GCA_030431075.1. Lineage (GTDB taxonomy): Bacteria > Myxococcota_A > Polyangia > Nannocystales > Nannocystaceae > JAUIJR01. The sequence goes on from JAUIJR010000027.1 coordinate 19,304, forward strand.
GCCCTGGCATCGCGCCGTCGAGCGGCAGTTCGTGCAGACCGGGCGGCGCGGCGAGCGTGAGCGGCCCGGCTTTCGGCTGCAAGACGAGGGCTCGATCGGAGATGCCTTCGATGGGGCCGGGGTCTTGGCCATGGCCAACGAGGGCACCGAGCACTCGGGGGCGGCGCAGTTTTTCGTGACGACCGATGCGCTGCGGCAGCTCGACGGTCAGTACACGATCTTTGGGCGCTGTTCCGACGTCTTGGTGGTGCGAGAGCTCGAACGGGCGGCCCTGCTCGGCGGCGAAGACACCCCGCGCTTGCTCCGCGTGCGAATCGAAGTAGAAGCACCATGATGTCCGCCCACGATTCGGAGCAGCTCGCGCGCATGCGGCGGGCCGAGGCGTGGATCTTCGACATGGACGGCACGCTGACCCGGGCCGTGCACGACTTCGACGCGATCCGTGTGCAGCTCGGGCTGCCGGCGGGGCGGCCGATCCTCGAGGCTCTCGACGCTCTGAGCGAGGCCGAGGCGGCGCCCAAGCGGGCCCATCTCGACGCGCTGGAGCTCGACTTGGCCCGGCTGGCTCAGCCCAATCCCGGCGCGCGCGAGCTGCTGGTCGGCTTGCGCGATCGTGGGCTTCGTCTCGGGGTGCTCACGCGCAACAGCCGGCGCAACGCCCTGGTGACCCTCGAGGCGGCCGGGCTCTTGGACTGCTTTTTGCCCGAGTTCGTGCTCGGCCGGGACGAGGCGGCACCCAAGCCGGATCCCGCGGGCATCTTGCACCTGCTCGAAGCTTGGGCCGCGCCGCCGGAGACGGTGATGATGGTCGGGGACTACCGCTTCGATCTCGAGGCCGGGCGCGCGGCCGGCACGGCCACCGTGCATCTGGACGAGGCGGGGGCCTTTGCCTTTGGCCCGCTCGCGGATCTGCGCGTGCAAACGCTCACCGAACTTTGCGCCCTCGTGATCGCGTAAGCTGGCCGCGGCGATGAGCGAAGGTCCGCGCTACAGCGAAGAAGAAGTCGCGCTGATCTTGGAGCGCGCGGCCTCTTTGCAACAAAAGACGCCGCACCCCGGCGACTCGCGCTCGATGAGCCTGGCCGAGGTGGAGAAGGTCGCCTCCGAGGTCGGCATCAGCCGCGCCTTGGTGCGACGCGCGGCCAGCCAGGTGGCGACCAAGACCTCGACGGCCTCGAAGCCCAATTGGTTCTTGGGGGGGCCGCGCACGATCAGCCTCGAGACCTTCGTCGACGGCGAGTTTCCCGTCGATCGCTTCGACTTCATCGTCGAGGCCATCCGCAATGTGAGCGACCAGATCGGCCAGATCTCGACGGTGGGGCGCACGATCACCTGGACGGGCGGGAGCTCGGGCAGCAGCATCAACGCGACCTCGATCTCGGTCTCGGTGCGCGACGGGCAGACCCGCCTTCGCTACAAGCGAAACTTGGACCAACTGATCGGCGGGATTTTTGGCGGCGTGCTCGGAGGCGTCGGCGGTGGCTTGTCTCCCTTGGTCGCCATCACCTTGGGCCTGACGGCTGGGCCCTTGGGGGTGATGGCCGGCGTCTTCGGCACGGTCGGGCTGACCTACGCGGGCTGCCGCAAGCTCTTCGCCAACCGGGCCGAGGCCGCGCGCGAAGAGGGACGGGCCGTGCTCGAAGAGCTCGCCATGGTCTGCAAGTCGGAGATCGCGGACAGCGAAGCACCCCGCGCGCTGCCGGCGGCCGCGGACGACGAAGCCTCGGCCTAAGGCCCGAGTCTCGGATCGTCGACGCTCGGGGTCGGAGCGATCCGCAGCTCCAAGCTGCGCGGACCGATCGACGCAGGAAGATCGTGACAGCGAAGACGCGCCTCGTCGCGCAGCGGGCGGGGGAGTTCGAAGTCGAGACGCCATCCGCCCGGCGGCGCACCGAGGGCGACGGGCGACGCAGGAAAGTAGGCGAGATCGTCGACCAACAAGACGCAGTGCACCGGCGCTTCCTCGACCGGCGCAGCGTCGAGGTCTCGGTCATCGACGTGCGTCAGCGCAATTCGGATCGAGAGCGAAGGGCCGGCGTAGCGCACGGCGTGCAGGCGCATGCGCAGGCCGGGCGCGTGCACGCTCGGTGGATCCGCGCCGTAACTTCGTTCGAGTTCGGGCGGGGGTACGCGGCAAGCAAGACCTTGCACGGCGAGCAGGGCACTCGCTAGCAAGGCGCAGCTTCGTGCGCAGATCGAGCTGCGTGGGCGAGGGGTGCCGAACACCGCGCAGCCATGCTACACGCCGCGCCATGCAGCTCGCTTTGCCCGGGTTCCAATTTCGCTTCATGGCCGCCGGCGGGAACGTGATCTTTCCCGGCAACTTCCACCCGGTGGGCACCCAGGCGAGCGCGCGCGAGATGGTGGCGCGCTGCGAGGGCGAGACGCCCGAGGTCGGCGCCGGCGGGCGCTGGCTGGTGGTGGGCGGCTCGGGGGGCTTTGGATCGGCCGCCCGCGTGGCCCTGGGCTGCGACTGGGGCGCGCACACGATCAACGTGAGCTTCGACCAGGCGCCCAACCCCGACTCGAACAACAAGATCCGCAAGATCGGCTCGCCCGGCTTTCACCGCAACTTGGCCATCGAGTCCGAGCTGCGCGCGCGGGGCCTGCACGCGAGCTCGCACAACATCGACGCCTTCGACCCGGCCCAGCGCGCCGAGGTGATCGCGTCGATGCGCGAAGCCCTGGCCGGACAGAAGCTCGACGGGCTCGTCTGGGCCCTGGCCGCCCCCAAGGGCTTGGACCCGCGCACGGGCAAGGCGGTGCGCTCCTCGCTCAAGCCCATCGGCAACCCGGCCCAAGTCCGTACCTTCGGTGCGCCCGAGAACGACGAGGCCGGCGCCCCGATCGTCGAGTTCGAGATGGAGCCGGGCACGCCCGAAGAGGCGATCAACACGATCTTCGTGATGGGCGGGCAAGTGGTCCAAGCGTGGATCGACGACCTGCGCGCGGCCGACTTGCTGGCGCCGGGCTTCACGCTGCTGACGATCAGCTACCGCGGCAACCCGCTGAACTCGAACATGTACCGCCACGGCCTGATCGGTCTGGCCAAGGCGGACCTCGAGTTCACGACGGCGGCCTTGCACACGCAGCTCGGCGAGGCCCTCGAAGGCCGCGCCTACTGTGTCGAGGGCCCGGCGGTGGTGACCGAGGCCTCGGGTGCCATTCCGGGCGTGCCGCTGTACATGGCGCTCATCGCCGACGTCATGGGCGATCGCTTCGAAGACCCCCTCGACAACATGCGCCGCTTGTTCCGCCAGCACATCATGGGCGACGCCGAGCCCCAGCTCGACGAAGAGGGCCTGCTGCGCATGGACGACCGCGAGCTGGCCGAGGAGATCCAGTCGCAGATGCAAGCGCGCTTCGACGCCCTGCCCGTCGGCGCCGAGCTCTCGCGCCCGCTCTTCGAGAGCTTCATGCGCAGCTACGCCCAGACCCGCGGCTTCGAGATCGACGGCGTCGACTACGACGCCGAGTTCGATACCGACGCGGTGTGCAAGGTGGACTGAGGGTGCGGTTTACTGCCGCGTCTCGCACGCGATCGAGCCCGAGAACGCGGCCGCGGTCTCCTTGCGCCCGTAGACGCCGCGCAAGTTGATCTCGTAGTCGGGGCCGGGCTGCACGACCAGTAAGGTGATCGGCGCGAAGGCTTCGATCTCGCCTTTGCAGTCTTCGGCCGTCTCGCCCGTGGGCTCGCCGCCGGCGATGCGGACGTCGCTGACTTGGTCCCACTTGATCGCGCGAGTGCAGTGATTGAGGCGGGCACGAAGCTCGCGGATGCCTTCGTCGAGGGTGTCCGCCGCACACAGGCGCGACCATTCGCCTTGGCCGTAGGGCGTCATCTCGATCGCCGCGTCGACGTCGCCGGCGCGCAGGGCCGAGATCAAGTCGCGGCCGAGCTCGCCGGTGCGCTCGAGCTGGGCGCGGTCTTCGGGGGTCGCCGCCTGTTCGGGGAGCACCGGCTCGGGGTCTTCGCCGAGCGGCGGGACGGCGGGCTCGGGCGGGAGATCCGGCTTGGCCCAGATGTCGGGCGCGGGGGCTTCGCCGCCTTCGGCGTTGGCGTCGGGATCGGACTCGGCCACGCCGCCATCTTCACCAACGACCTCGGGCTTCGCGGTGGCCTCGACCGGCGCCGACTTGCTCTCCGCGCCGGGCGCCTCGTCGCGGGTGCAGGCCAAAGCGAGGGTGGCGATCGAGATCCAAGCGAGTCGCCGGGGCGAGGGCCTGCGCATGATCGGGATTTCGCCGCATGGGCGGGGGCGGGTCAAGGGCTGAACTCGGCGAGCAGGGCGTGCAATGGGGTCCATGGGGGTTGGGCCTCGTCGAAGGCCAGCCAACGCGCCAAGGTGTCGCCCGGCTTTTCGGGGACGCCGATCGCCGGCCACGCGGGTGGCGAGGCCATCCACTCACCCTGCGCGTCGCGCATGTGACTGCGGTCCGAGGCGAAGTTGGCGCGATAGTCGGTGGCGCGAAAGCGGCGAAACCAGGGCCGGTAGGGCGGGGGCACGCGCAGGGGATCGGGGCCCCAGCTGCGGCTCAGCCAGTCGGCGAGGGGCGAGCGCAGCCCGGCCCGGTGATCGAGGTCCCAGATCTCGTGGCTTCCGTCGTCCGGCTCGACCCGCAGCACCACGTGGTAGTCCCACAGCACCGGCGTCTCGGGGTCTTCGCTCGCGCGCTGGCCCCACATCACCACTTGGCGGCTCGGGTTGGAGATCAGCCAGACCTCGCGGGCCAGCTCGCGACACGCCGGGTGATCGAGCAAGCGCCAGATGTTCTCTTCGCACCATTGCGCGCAGTAGTCGGGCGGCGGTGCGAGGGCGTGCATGACTCGTCTAGGTCGGGGTCGGGGTCGGGGTCGGGGTCGGGGTCGGCAGCGCCGCCAAGAACTCGCTGACGTGTGCGGCCATCGGGCCCGGGTCGATCATGTGCACATGGTGGTGGCCGGGCACGGTGTGCGTGGTCAGGTTTGAGATGGCGGCGGCGCGGGACTCGACGAGCTTTTCATCGACCGGCCAGCCCTTCTCGGCGCGGACGACCAAGGTGGGGCAAGCGATCGCGCGAAAGTAGCTGAGCACGATGTCTTCGCCGAAGTACTGGCGCGAGCTCAGGCGCAAGCGGGGGTCCGAGCGCCAGCGAAAGCCCTTGGCGTAGTCGCCGTCGACCGCTTCGCTTTGGCGG
>JAUIJR010000443.1 GCA_030431075.1 Polyangia bacterium
CGGATGCGGTCCCGGCCTGTAAAACCGGGTCGCGCGCGGAAGCTCGCGCCCTCGTCGTGCACGATAGGCCGATCGGGGCCTCGGTCTGACACGCGCGAAAGCCCCCAGTTGCGCCTCAGATCGGCACTTTGAGCGCTATCGCGCTGCACGCGCCCTCTCGAGAGCCGACCCGCGGTCCGCGCGCACAGCTGGTAGGCTGCGCCGTGAACTTCAGATCCGCCGACCCTCGCGCCCGCGTGGCCCTACTCGCCGTCGCCTTGCTCCCCGCGGGACTCGCATGCGGTGACGGATCGGCCAGCGATGAGAGCGACGCCAGCAGCGAGACCCAAGGCGAGAGCAGCTCCTCGAGCGAGGCCGAAAGCGGCGACGGCGACGGCGACGGCGACGGCGAAAGCGAGGGCGAGAGCACGGGCGATGGTGATGGCGATGGCGACGGCGACGGCCCCCGGCCCTCGGCCCTCCCCACGCCGACCGGGACTTGTCCCGACTTCATCGACGGCACGGTGAGCTTCGACCCCGCCGGGGTCGAGCCGCGCGACGTCCGGATCTGGATCTCCAACGCCGCGGGCGAGATCGACGGGCCGCTCGTCTTTTACTGGCACGCCTACACCTCGCAGCCCGAAGAGGCGGCCTACGGCCTGCAACAAGCGGCCATCGACGACATCCTCGCGCGCGGCGGTATGGTCGTAGCCCCCACCAGCGACCCGAATTCGGGACAATTCCCCTGGTACCAGATCGGCGGCACGGGCCTCGAGTACGACCAACTCCTGGCCGACGAGATCCTCGCGTGCGCCATCGAGCAAGTCGGCGTCGACACACGCCACATCCACTCGGTGGGCATGTCGGCTGGTGGCCTGCAGACCTCACAGTTCTCGACGCGCCGCTCGAACTACGTGGCCTCGGCCGCGACCTACTCGGGCGGAGTCTTTTTCAACGCGCCCTACCAAGACCCGAACAACAAGTTCCCCGCGATGATCATCCACGGCGGCGACAGCGACGTCTTCGGTGGACAAGTCGAGTTCAAGCAGACCAGCGAGAACTGGTTCAACCAGCTCACGAACAACGGCAACTTCGCGTTCATGTGCGACCACGGCGGCGGCCACACCATCCCGCCCAACACGGGCGACGACATCTGGCAGTTCTTCTTGGACCACCCTTACGGCACGGTGGACTCGCCCTACGCCGGCGGCTTGCCCTCGAGCTTCCCGAGCTGGTGCAGCTTGTGATCGCCGCGCCCCGGCGTTGACTCACACGCTGCCCATCGCCGAATTCGCCCTTTTCATTGCGTCCGCAGGCCGTCGCGTGTAGTTGCACGCGGATGCGGGCTGGACGGCCCGCCCCTTTTTTCGTGTCCGAGACTCCCGATCAAGACCCCGGCGCCGAGGCTTCCGATTCGCCTCGAGCCACGCCGGATGCCGAGGCCCACCCCTTTGCGGGCCTCCCCGCCCCCTTGCGCGCCGCCATCGAGGCGCGCGGCTTTGCGAGCCTGACCCCGGTGCAACAAGCCGTGCTCGAGGCCTCGACACGCGGCGAGAACCTGCGGATCAGCTCGCAGACCGGCTCGGGAAAGACTTTGGCGCTGGGCATGGCCTTGGCCCCCGACCTCATCGAGGCGGCCGCCGACCGCAAAGCCCAGCGCGCCGGACCCCGCGCCTTGCTGATCGCCCCCACCCGCGAGTTGGCGCAGCAAGTCGGGCGCGAGCTCGGCTGGCTCTTTGGCGAGGTCAAGGGTCTGCACGTCGCCGTCGTCACCGGCGGCGCGGACCTCGGTCGTGAACGACGCGTGCTCGCCCGCAAACCTCTGGTGCTGGTCGGCACGCCCGGCCGCTTGCTCGATCACATCACGGCCCGCGCCCTCGACTTGTCGGAGATCCGGCACGTCGTGCTCGACGAGGCCGACCAGATGCTCGACATGGGCTTCAAAGACGAGCTCGACGCCATCGTCGAGAGTCTGCCGGCCGAGCGTCACTCCCACTTGGTATCGGCGACCTTTCCCCGCGAGGTGCGACGCTTCGCCGAGGGCTTCGCCCCCGAGGCCGTGGCCATCGAGGGCACCCAGCTCGGGGCCGCCAACGCCGACATCAGCCACACCGTCTACCTGGTGCGCGAGCGCGACCGCTACGGCGCTTTGGTCAACTGCTTGTTGATGACCCACGGCGAGCGCTGCTTGATCTTCGTCAAGCGTCGCGCCGACGCGGCCGATGTCGCCGAGCGCTTGTCGGGCGACGGCTTCGGCGCGCTGCCCTTTTCGGGCGATCTGAGCCAAGCCCAGCGCAACCGCACCTTGGCCGCCTTTCGCCGCGGCGTGGTGCAGATTCTGGTGGCCACCGACGTGGCCGCGCGCGGCATCGACGTGCCGGACATCGCGGTGGTCGTCCACGGCGACATCCCCTACGACACCGAGGTCTACACCCACCGCAGCGGCCGCACCGGACGCGCGGGCCAGTCGGGGCGCAGCATCTTGTTGGCGCCGGGACGCGCCGAGCGCCGGATCCGTCGCCTCTTGCGCGACGCGAAGGTCGACGCCGAGTTCGGCAACGTGCCGAGCATCGCCAAGATCAAAAAGTCCCTGACCAAGCGCACGCGCCGTCGCGTGCACGCGGCCATGGAAGAGACGGCGCCGGATCCCAAGAACGTCGAGTACGCGCAGACCCTGCTCGAGCGCCACGAGCCGGCCGAGTTGATCGCCCGCTTGCTCGAGCTCAACGAGGGCACCTTGCCCTGCGAGCCGCACGAGGTGGAGATGGCCGGCGGCTGGGGCTCGCGCAAAGAGGGTCGTGATGATCGCGGACGTGATGATCGCGGTCGTGACCGCGACGATCGCCGCGGCCCGCGACGCGGACCCGAGGATTACCGTGCGTACTCGATCAACTGGGGCTTCAAAAAAGGCGCCACCCCGGCGCGCTTGCTGGCCCACCTGTGCCGCCGCGGCGGCGTGGACCGCCAGTCGATCGGCGCGATGGACGTGGGCCCTCGCGACAGCCGCTTTCAGATCGTGAACGCCGACGCCGAGGCCTTTTGGGCGCGCGCCCGCGAGGTGGACGATCGCGACCCGGAGCTGAAGATCCAGCCCTTCGACGGCGAGGTGCGCTCGCCCAGCTCCGATCGCGGCTCCGATCGGGGCCCGGGTCGTGGCCCGCGTCGCGGCCCCGGCGGCCCCCGTGGGGGCAAAGGCGGAGGCTTTCGCAAGGGCGGCGGCTTTGGTCGCAACGACGGGCGTCGAGATGACCGTCGAGATGACCGGCGCGATGGCAAGCGAGACGAAGGCTACGATCGCCCCCGCCGTCGCGGCCCCACGCGCCGCAACAAGTAGTCGCGGGCGCTCACGTCCATCCCCCGGCCCATCCCGAATGGGGGCGGGCGATGCTACAACCGCCCCATGAGCGGACGCCGTCGGCCCCCGCCTTTCGAGGCGGGCCAGCACTTGCACCTGGTCGCCCCCTCCGGGCCGGTCGACGTGCAGCGCTTCGAAAAAGGGCGTGCCCGCTTGGTCCACAGCCTCGAGCGCGCCGGCTTGGCCCCGCAGCTGCGGCCCGCCGCGTCCTTGTTCGCGCGCCGCGGCTACTTTGCGGGCGAAGACCGAGCGCGGATCTCCGACCTACGCGCGGCCTTCGGAGATCCCGAGCCCGGCGTGGTCTGGGCGGCCCGCGGCGGCTACGGCCTCACGCGGATCTTGGCGCAGCTCGACCCCAAGCTCTTCGCCCGCGCGCGCAAATGCATCGTCGGCTTCTCCGACATCACGGCCTTGTTGTCCTGGGCCTACACCGCCGCAGATCTGTGCAGCTTGCACGGCCCGGTGGTCACGCAGATCTCGAGCTTGCACCCCCACGACCTCGACGCGACCTTGGAGTGGCTGCGCGGTGAAGTCCCGCCCCCGCTCGAGGCCGAAGACGGTGGCGTGGTGCACGGAGGCGCGGTCGAAGGCCCGCTGATCCCCGCGAACCTCGAGGTCCTGCGCAGCTTGATCGGCACGCCCTTCTTCCCGGATCTCGACAAGAAGATCCTCGCCCTCGAAGAGGTCGGCGAGCAGCCCTACCGCATCGACCGTGCGCTGACCCAGCTGATCGCGGCCGGGGCCCTGCGCGGCGTCGCCGGCGTGGTGGTCGGGCAGCTCACCGGTTGCGACGACCCGCGCCGCAAAGAAGACGGCGACCGCCCCACGGCCGAAGAGGTCTTCACCGAGCGCCTCGGCCGCCTCGGGATCCCCCTGTTCACCGGCGCGCCCTTCGGCCACGAGCCCGATCGCAACTACCCGCTGCCCTTCGGCGCGCGCGTACGTCTCGACGCCGACAACGCCACGCTGATCTTTCTCGAGCCCCTGTGCGTCGCGCCCTGA
>JAUIJR010000444.1 GCA_030431075.1 Polyangia bacterium
GCCCCCCAGGCGGGTCCAGTCGCGCTCGGCGTGGCAGGTCGAGCACGCGGCCACGGCGTCGACCAGGTAGCCCCCGCGATCGACCGCGGCGAGGTCTTTGGGGACCTCGCGGTCCTCGGCCGCGTCGACCTTCGGGTAGCAGGTGAACAAGGCGCCCAAGCCGAGCGCGATCACCCCCGCCAAGAAGAGCGGGAAGAGGATCAAAAATCGCTTCAGCCGGGGCACGGGCGAGCGCAGTGTTCCGGCCTCGGCCGCGTTTGGCCAGCCCCAAACCGTGAGCGCCCACACGGTCGCGCGCGGAAGCGGCGCCACTGCCCCGAGCGTCCCTGGCTGGGGTAGCGTCCGCGCGCATGAGCTCGAAACGGCAGGGGAAGTGGGGCCGACACGGCCAGATCCGAAGCGTCGCCCCCGGGCGGGTCTTCGGCGTGCTGTCCCTGGCCTTGGTCGTCGCGGCCTGCCGACCGGCGCCGAGCACGACGCCCGAGACGAGCGCACCTGCGAAGCCAGAGTCGACGATCTCCGCGCCGCAGACGAGCACGGCCACGTCCGAGGACGAGGCGACGAAGCCGGCCCCAGCCGAGGTCTCGGCAGAGGAGGAGGCCGCGACCGCAGCGGAGACCGAAGCTGAGCCGGCCCCAGCCCCCGAGCCCTTCGAGTACGCAAGTCTCGACGACTTCGAGCGCGGCGGGGTGCAGCTCGAGGTCACCCGCCGCGTCGCCACCGGACCCTTGCCCAAGTCGGTCGAGGTCTCGCCTGACGGCAAGACGATCTGGGTGTGCAACTTCGGGCAGGTCAACGTCGACAACATGTGGGTCTACGACGCCCAGAGCCTCGAGCGCCTGGCCGTCATCAAATTCAAGGGCAACGCGGTCGAGACCATCTGGTCGCCGGACGAAAAGACGGTCTACGTCTCCAACTTCAAGCGCGCCGTCGTCGAGGTGATCGACGCGCAGAGCTACGAGGTGAAAAAGGAGATCGAGGTCGGCTTCAACCCCAAGATCATGGTCGCCACGCCCGACGGGAAGTACCTCTTCGTGGCCAACTGGTCCTCGAATGACGTCACCGTCGTCGACCTGGCCAAAGGCGAGAAGGTCCACCGCCTCAAGACCGGCAAGCACCCGCGCGGCATGGTCCTGTCCCGCGACGGGCGATTGTTCGTCAACGCGATGTATTCGCACCAGATCCACGTCTTCGACGCGCCCCGCGAAAAGGGCGGCGGCTCACCGAAGGCCCACGATGTCTGCAAGTACCCGCGGCACTCGGTCTTCTCGCCCAGCGAAGACCGCCTCTATGTGACCTGCTCGGGCGCCGACAAAGTCTACTGGTACGACCCGGAGACCATGCGCCGTCGCGGCTGGGCGACGGTAGGGGACAACCCGCGTTCGATGGCCATGACCGACGACGGGCGCTTTTTGGCCGTGGCCGACTACAGCTCCTCGACGGTGAGCCTGGTGGACGTCAAAGAGGGGACCTACGACACCTTCGAGCTGCCGGGCGCCGAGAAGGTGGTCGGGGTAGCCGTGGCCCCCGGCCCCGACTTGGTGGTGTATGCGACCAGCTGGGTCACCGGAGAGCTCATCGAGATGCGGCCCAAAAACGCGCAGGCGGCCGAGCCCTCGGACGCCTCGGTCACCGACGGCGAGTAGGGCGCCGGCGCGAAGGCGCGCCTCGTGAGCGGGCGTGGATCCGGTCGATGTGGCCCATGCCACACTCGCGGTCGCTTTGCGTTATTCTCGCACCGTGAACTGCGTTCGTTTCATGATGGGGGGCCTTGCGGCCATCTCCTTGGCTGGCTGCGTCGGCGGCAATTCCGACGATGGCGGGACCGAAGGTGGCGAGACGGGAGGCTTTCCCGAGCTCGACGTCCACGAATTCGCCAACGGCTGCTACGCGCTCGAGAGCGAGGGCAGCTACATGGCCGCGAGCGGGCAGAGCTTCGGCTTTTCCGCAGCCAGCGTCGACGCTGGCGCGAGCTTCTTCATGAAGGCGTCGGACCTCGGCACCTACTTGTTCTACGACGCCGACCGCGGCTACCTCGTGTCGGAGGGTGACGGCCTCGAGCGTCGTGAGAGCCTCGAAAGCGACATCACCCAGATCGACGACGACTTCGTCTCGGGTGCCGAATGGATGCTCGAGACCAGTCAGGCCGTCGAAGGCGCCTACTGGCTGCGCAACCGCCGTACGGGCGGCTTGATGAGCGCCAGCGGCACCACCGAGGACACGACCTCGGCCCTCAACGTGCACATCGAGTCCACCGATGGCTGCACCGAGCACCCCGAGCTGACCTTGGACGCCGAAGGGGAGGTCGAAAAGACCACCTTCGAAGACGGCGACCTCTACGGCATCGTCGACACGCACTCGCACATCTTGTCCAACTTCGCCTTCGGCGGCGGCGGCATCTTCCATGGCGCGCCCTTTCACCGCCTGGGGGTCGAGCACGCGCTGGGCGACTGCGATCGATTCCACGGCGAGATGGGCCGCAAGGACTTCTTCGGCTACGCTTTCGATTCGGCCGGCGCCGATGGGGCCGACCTCACCGCGATCCTCGGCGACCTGATCGCCGGCGAGCTGGCCGAGGACAACCACGCGACCGAGGGTTACCCGACCTTCACGGCCTGGCCCAACGGCCCGAGCAGCTCGACGCACCAGACCCAGTACTACCTGTGGCTCGAGCGCGCCCATAAAGCCGGCTTGCGCTTGGTGGTCCAGCACGCGACGACGAACTCCGCGATCTGTCACCTTACGGCCGGCGAGGGCTTTCAAGAGGTCCGATACAGCTGCGAGGACATGGTCGCCGTCGACCGCATCATCGACGAGACCTTCGCCATGGAGCGCTACATCGACGCGCAGTCCGGCGGCCCCGGCGAGGGCTGGTTCCGCATCGCCTACACACCCCAAGAGGCCCGCGAGTACATCGAGGCCGGCAAGATGGCCGTCATCTTGGGCATCGAGACCAGCGACCTGTTCAACTGCCGGCTCACGCCGCGCGAGGGCGACGAGGTCTGCGACGAGGCCTACGTCAAGTCCCAGCTCGACCACTACTACGACCTGGGTGTGCGGGCCATCTTCCCCGTCCACAAGTACGACAACCTCTTCTCGGCCGGCGACGGCGACCGGGCCTTCATCGAGCTCGGCAACTTCGCCAACACGGGCCACTGGGCGAACTTCACCTTGGACTGCCCAGACGAGCCGGTGGTCTTCGACAAGGGCGACGTCTTCTTCGGTGGCCTCAACATGCCGCGCGAGGACTACTTGAGCCCCGCGCCCAACGACTTCTCAAACTTCCCGACCGAGCCCCTGGGCACGCTCTTCACCCACATTACGGCCCTGGGCGATCCGCCCCTCGAGGGTGCGTACTGCCAGTCCACGGGCCTGACGGCGCTCGGGGAGACGCTCATCGAAGAGATGATGGACCGCGGCATGATCATCGAGATCGACCACCTGCCGCAGCGCTCCTACGGGCGCGCCTACGAGATGCTCGAGGCCGCCGACTACCCGGCTGCGTCGACGCACGGCAGTACCAACGACGGTCGGATCTACGACATCGGGGGTATCTCCAAGACGGGCCTGGGCCGCTGTCGCAGCGCGACGGAGCCCGGCGCCATGGTGCAGCGTCTCAAAGACCGCATCGCGCTGATCGAAGAGCACGGCGGCTACCCGGCCGAGGGCTTCGGCTTCGACCTCAACGGCTTTGCGGGCGCTCCGGGCCCCCGCATGGCCGAGGGCGCCTGCGCTGACCCGCAAACCGACCCGATCACCTATCCCTTCACTTCGATGGCCGGTGATGTCGAGTTCACGCAGCCCTACGTGGGTGACCGCGAGATCGACTTCAACCAAGAGGGCTTGGTGCACATCGGCATGCTGCCCGAGCTGCTCGAGGACGCGCGTGGTGACGCCGAGTCGGACGCGGACCTGGAGCCACTGTTCCGCTCGGCCGAGGGCTACATCCGCATGTGGGAGCTCGCCGAAGCTCGCGCCGCCGCTCGCTGATCCGAGCGCGGTCCGCACGGACTCGACCCCGAAACACGCCGGTGCTAGTCATCGGCGTGTTTCGCTTTTTTGAGCCTCGTCGTGCACTCCTTCCTCTGCTGATCCTCGGGCTTTCGGCCTGCGCGGATGACACATCCTCGGACGAGGGCACCGAGACGGGGGAGGAGGCGTCCTCTAGCGAGAGTTCGGAGGCGGAGACGGGAGATGGAGACGGAGATGGAGACGGCGATGGAGATGGAGACGGCGATGGTGATGGAGACGGCGATGGTGATGGAGACGGCGATGGTGATGGAGATGGGGATGGAGACGGCGATGGGGACGGAGAC
>JAUIJR010000445.1 GCA_030431075.1 Polyangia bacterium
TCGTCGGTGGCCGTGTCGCACGCGTGCAGGGCCAAGAGCAAGTCGCAAGGCGCAGCTTCGGCGCCGGCTTCGAGCTCGGCCTCGGAGATCCGCGCCAGGCGAAAGTCCATGTGATCAAAGCCGAGCTCGGCCGCACGCCGGCGGCAGCGCTCGACCAAGTCCTCGCGCAGCTCGACCCCCAAAAAATGCGCCGGCCGGTCTTCGAGGCGCAGCTGCTCGGCCAGCACGAAGCTCAAGTAGGCGTTGCCGCAGGCGAGGTCGACGACCTCGAGGGGACGCTTCGCTTTGGCCACGCGCCCGGCCAGGTGATCGAGGCAGGGGCGGGCGAGCTCGACGAGGTGGTTGACCTGCTTGTACTTCTTGGCGCGCCGGGCGGGGATCGAGCCGTCGGCGTTCATGATGCCGATGGCGCGCAACAAGTCGGCGGAGCGATCCGGACGAAGCGCCCGATCCTTGCCGCCCATGATCTTCTCGACCCGGCTCGCGTCGAGCTCGCGCTGCTTCAAAAAACCATGGCGGGCGTCGATCTCGAGCCGAGTCCGCGCGTCGAGGACCCAGGTGTGCTTGACCAGGCCGCGGGCGGCGGCTTCGCGGGCGCGCTCGAACCAAGGGTCGAAGTCCGCGTCCGCGAGCGGGCCTTCGGGGCCGTCGTGCACCTCTTCGCGCCGCGACTCGGCCTCGCCCGGCTCGGCGAAGACCACCCGCGCAAAGCCCTCGGCGAGCTTCTTGCGCAGCTTTTTGCGGGCACGGCCCAGCTTGTCTTTGGCGGGGGCGGACATCGGGCTCGGGTTGGAGTTCGGGGCTTGGCCTCGGATCTGGTCTCGAGACGAACTCAGTAGGGCGCCTTGCGGGCCTCGGCGCGCGCCTCGGTGGCCGCGACCAAACCCTCCCACAAAGCCTCGAGGCCCATCAGCTCGCGCACCCGCTGCAAGGTGTCGTAGGCGACCTCGCGCGCGGAGATGGTCCCGTCGACCAAGATCTCTTCGACGCGCCCGCGCTCGTCGGCCAACTCGGCCCGGCGCGCCCGGATCGGTCGCAGCTCGGCTTCGATGGCGCTGCAGATCGCCTCGCGGATCGCCGGCGCGCCGACCTTGCCCGTGCGCGCGGCCTCGATCAGCTCGGCGCGCGGATCTTCGTCGGCGACGAATGCGTCCACGAAGGCGACGAGGCCCTCGTCTTCGAGACTGCCGACCTTGCGTTGAACTTCGCTCGCGTCGTCGACCAGCCAGATCGCGTTGCCGATCGACTTCGACATCTTGCGTCCGCGGTCCTCCGCCGCGCCCACGCCGGGCAAAGAGGGCACGCGCGAGGCCCGGGCTTGCGGCAAGACGAAGAGCTCGCCGTAAAGTTCGTTGAAGCGCGCGGCCAGCTCGCGGGCGATGTCGACGTGGGCCAAGTTGTCGCCGCCGACCGGCACCAGCTCGGCGCGGGCCATCAAGATGTCGGCCGCTTGCAAGACCGGGTAGGCCAACAAGCCCAGGCTCATGGGGGCCGGCTTGTCTCGCCCGATCGCGGCCGCCTCGGCCATGTCGCGCACGCTCTCGAGTTGTTCGAGGCGGTTGGCCGGCATCAGCATCTGCAACAAGATGGCCAGGTCGTAGACGGCCGGCACCCCGGACTGCAGGTAGATCACCGTGCGCTCGGGGTCGACACCCACGCTGAGCAGGTCGAGCACCATGTCGCGCACGAGCTGCGGGAGCTCGCGGATCTCCTTCGCCCGGGGCCGGGTGGTCAGCGTGTGCAGGTCGGCCACGATGTTGAAGCAAGCGTGGCTGTCTTGCAGGGCGACGCGCTCGCGCAAGCTGCCGACGAGGTGGCCGAGGTGCAGTCGTCCGGTGGGGCGGTCACCGGTGAGCAGGCGGGGGCGATCGGAGGTCGCGGCCATGGGAGCGCACGCTAGTACAAGGCCGGTGCGTCGCCAAACGGCCCCGCCCTCGCTTGGCCGCCCGCGCGCGTGCGCCCGCGTCCAGGCGAAGGGCTGAGGCCTGGGCGGCCCTCGCGCCCGCCTTGTGCGAGCTGCCGACGCGGGGTACATCGCGCCCGTGAGCAGCCTGCACGCCCTTTTGGCCGAGAGCATCCACCCCACGGCGCACGAGGTTTTTCGCGCCCACGGTGTCGAGGTCCACACCGCGCCGGGCGGCCTGTCTCAGGACGATCTGATCCGCACCTTGAACGGGCTGCCGGCCGGCCACCTGGTGGTGGGCGTGCGCTCCAAGACCCAGGTGCGCAAGGCGGTCATGGAGGCGGTCCCCCGCTTGGCCGCGATCGGCTGCTTTTGCATCGGCACGGATCAAGTCGACCTCGAAGACGCCACCGCCCGTGGCGTCGCCGTCTTCAACGCCCCCTTTTCGAACACCCGTTCGGTGGCCGAGCTGGTGATCGGCGAGGTCATCATGTTGTCGCGCCAGATCTTCGTGCGCAGCGCGGCTGCCCACCGCGGCGTGTGGGAGAAGTCGGCCAACGGCGCCCACGAGGTCCGCGGCAAGACCCTGGGCATCATCGGCTACGGCCACATCGGCAGCCAGCTGTCGATCTTGGCCGAGGCTCTCGGCATGCGCGTGCTCTACCACGACGTGGTGCCCAAGCTACCGCTCGGCAACGCCGAGGCCACCGACGCGCTCGAGTCCCTGCTCTCGCAAAGCGACTTCGTGACCCTGCACGTGCCCGACACGCCGCAGACCCGCGGCATGTTCGGCGACGCCGAGCTGCGCCAGATGAAAAAGGGCGCCTACCTGGTCAACGCCTCGCGCGGCCAGGTGGTCGACATCGAGGCCCTACGTGCCCAGCTCGAGAGCGGCCACATCGCCGGTGCGGCCATCGACGTCTATCCCAAAGAGCCGGCCAAGCGCGGCGACACCTTCGAAAGCCCACTGCGTGGCCTCGACCAGGTCATCTTGACGCCCCACATCGGCGGCAGCACCCAAGAGGCCCAGGCCAACATCGGCCGCGAGGTCGCCTTGGCGCTCAGCGGCTACCTGCAAGAGGGCCGGACCACGAGCTGCCTGACCCTGCCCAACTTGGAGCCCGGTCCGCTGAGCCAAGGCAGCCGCATCTTGAACCAGCACCGCAACGTGCCCGGCGTGCTCTCGGCCATCAACCAAGTGGTCTCCGCCACCGGCTTGAACATCACCGGCCAGCACCTCGGCACCCAAGAGAGCACCGGCATGCTCACCATGGACGTCGCGCTGTCCAGCGACGACCCCCGGGTCCAAGAGCTCGTCGCAGGGATCGAGGCGCTCGAGACCTCGATTCGGACGCGCCTGCTCTAGGCGAGGACGCTTCGCGGCCGCGATCGCGGTGGCCGCCTCGCCACGCGCATGCAAAACTGATCGTGTGCGCTTGGGATCCGGTGTCGGGCTTTCGGACTTGCTCCGGGTTCGTGAGGGCGGTGTTCCAGGGGCGCCCGCGCCGTCGGTTGCGCCGGTGATGTGGGCCTTGGGCGGGCTCGGACTGACGGGCGCGGCGTGGGTGTTGGGGCGAATGACGTCTCAGGAGTCGCGGCAGCGAAAGGAGCGCTTGGCCGAGCGGCGGCCGCGGGCGAGCTGGAAGCTGGGCGGGGTGATCGTGCATCCCCGCTTTGGGGTGCCGACCTTGCACCCGCAGGGGACTTTGACCTTCGCCTTGTTCGACGAGCACTTCGAGATCCATCGACCGCTGGGCGCGGCCTTGTGCATCGATGCCGAGGATCTCGAGGGGGTCGAGCGGGTCCGGCGAAACTTGGGGGAGCCGGTGACGCGCTTTCATCGGGGCTTCGATCGCCCCCGCATCGACTTGGCCTTGGACGACGCGCAGCACCGAGAGGTGCACGCGTGGTGGGAGACCCGCACACGGGTCGAACGCTTCGCCTGGTCGGCCACCGAGGCGCGCTCTTTGGAGCACCGCGGTGAGCGCTTGGGCTGGGCCTTGCGTCGCAACGACCCCATGCCTTGGCTCTTGTTGCGCGGGGGCGCGCCGGGTCTCGCGTGGCGAAATGGGCTTCGGGTCGAGCGCTTTCGGGGCGACCGGCGCCTGAGTCATGTCGAAAGCCGCGGGCGCAGCATCCCCGTACGCTGCGAGCCGCTGGGCCCCGAGCTCGCCACCCGCGTGCGGGCGTGGCCCGAGGTCGCCGTCCTCGAAGGCGAACTCGATGCGGCCGACTTGCGGGCCCAACTCGACGGCTGCGCGCGCCCCTACCGGTGAGCGACGTGCGACTGCGCGATTGGCGCTGGGTCCGAGAGCGGGCCTTCGAGCGCGAAATCTTGGCGTTGGGGTGGCTAGGGCCTGGCGATTTTGGTGCGGGCGGCCGCATACTTCGCCCGATGCAGCCCCGCAG
>JAUIJR010000028.1 GCA_030431075.1 Polyangia bacterium
GGGCGTGGACGGGGACGGCCTCGGGGCGTTCGCGCGGCGTGCTCGGATCCGGGGCGATCCGGCTCTCGAGCCCCTCGCTGCCGCCGTCGGAAGGCGCCGCGCTGCCGGTGGCGGGGGTGGCCTCGTCCGGGGCTTCCGGCGCGGGAGTGCGGCAGGCCACGGCCAAGCCGAGGGCAGCGATGGCTCCCACGGCGCGAAATGAGGGGCTGCGGGGAGCCCGAGCGACACGAGTGGCCATCCGGGGGAATTTTGGGAGGGGGAGCCGCGGGTGTCAAACGCCCTGGTCAGCCCGATGCGCCTTCGGTGCTATGCTGGCGACATGTCGAGCAGCGCCAAGACGGCCTACGCCGCCGAGGTCTATGAGTCCTTCGATGCCTTCATGCAGGAGGTCATCAAGGCGGTCTACGACAAGGGGGCCAAGCGGGCCGAGTTCGTGGCGCTCTTGCTCGCCTCGGGCGAGCTGATCCCCATGGCCTGGGGCCGCGTCAAAAAGACCGGCGTCAAAGAGTTCGCCATGGGGGCGGCCGGTGTCGTCGCCATTCGCGTGGCTTTGCGCTACCTGGTCGCGGGCCCGCTCGGCGTGTTGCTCACCGGCTTTACGGTGGCGACGCTCATCTCCTTTTTCTGGTCGCACCAAAAAGAGGTCTTCGCGCGCCGTGGTCCCTACAAGGACATCATCCGCAACGCCCACGAGAAGTTCGACGACATCCAGGCTCGCTTTCGCGATCAGCGCTACGACGAAGGCGAGCGCGCCTTGCTGATCGAGGGCTTGTTGCGACGCGTCGTCGACGACATCGAAGCGCCCGTCGAGCTCGAGGGCGAAGACACCGAAGCGGCCAGCTGAGCCGGCCTCGCTCGTAGGTCAGGCGGGCGGTCCGGCCTCGTCGGAGCGGTCTTCGAGACGCACCCCCGCGTCGCGGACCTTCGGGTTGCGCATGAAGGCGGCCAAGAAGAGGCCGCCGACGATGACGCCGAACCACAGCGTGCATACGCGGATCAGCATGGTGGCGGCGACGGCGACGCTCGCCGTCGCGCCGGCCGCGATCCGCGGGACGAGGGCCCCCAAGCTGAGCTCGGTGGCGCCGAGCCCCCCGGGCAAAAAGGAGAGGGCACCGACGATGGTGGTCGCGGCCCACGCGAAGGTGCAAAGGCGCAAGCTCGCCTCGACCCCGACGAAGCCGTCCAAGATGAAATAAAAGCCCACGCACTCGAGGCCCCAGCCGAGCACCGACAAGGCGGTGAGCAGCAGCAAGTTGCGCAGGCGCATGAGCACGGCCGAGGCGTCGACGGCACCGTGGGCGGCCTGGGCGATCTTGCCGATCAGCGGCCAGTTGGCGACGAGGTCGAGTAGGCGGCCAAAGATCTTGGGCTGCCCCAAGATGATCACGCCGACGGCCACCAACACGCAGGTGACGATCACCCAAGGCAGCATCTCGCGGTACTCGCTGATGCCGATCAAGCTCAGCAGCACCAAGGCCACCAAGTCGGTGGCCCGATCGGCGATGACGATCGGCGCCGTGCGGGCGACCGGGACGTCGTCACTGGCCTTGAGCAAGACGCTGCGCAAGACCTCGCCGAGCTTGCCCGGGGTCACCGACATGCTGAGCCCGGCGATGTAGACGACGAAGCTGCGCCCCCAGCCAAAGGGCTCGCCTGGGCATTGGCGGCGCACCTCGAGCCAGGCCAAGCACAGCTCCCACTTGGCGAAACGCAGCAGGTAGTTGACGGTCGAGGCGGCCAAGGCGATGCCCACCGCGCTCCAGGCGTAACCGCCCAAGCTCGCCCCGATCTCGCGCGCGTCGAACCAGATCAGCGCGACCGCATAGACGATCACGCCGAGGGCCACGCCGATCAGCGTCTTGCGCAGCAGGGGACTCAACGCATCTCCTTGACCCAGACCCGGGCGAAGTTGCCGGGGGTCGGTGGCGCGAGAGCAGGACGCGCCGGCCGGCGGCCACGGGACCACACGGCCTCGACGGCCCGCGCGGCCAAGGCACGGGTGCGTCGGCTGCGTCCGGGCAAGCTGGTGCGCGGCCAGGCTTTGCGCTCGCCCATGACGCGAGGGGTGGGTTGCGCCCGGGCGCCCCGGCGCGGCGGGTGACCCAAGAGCTGGCCGATCCACGCGTCGAGGATCTCGGCCGCCTCCGGGCTGGAGATCGAGGGGCTGGCCAGACAGTGCTCGAGGGGGATGGCTGAGTCGACCGGTTGTCCTTCGCCGCCGAGCGGCGCCCACCAGGTCGCGTCGAGGACCAAGCTCGCGCTGGCGAAGGCCTCGCGCATCAGGCGGGCGCCCCAGCCGACGAGCTGGCGGGGGCTGCCCTCGAGCCGGCACAGACGCGCGAACTCGGCCAGGCAGCTGCTCGCGGGGCCGAGGTAGTCGACGGCGCCTTCACGGTGGTGGGCCAAAGGCGCGGCCCACACGAGGTTGCTGCCGATCCACCCGCGGGGGATCGCGGCATCGCGGGGGCTGCCGGGCACCGAGATCCGGAGGCGGGGGGTGCTGCGCAGCTCCGCGTGGGCGGCAAACACCGAAGCCGGCACGCCGGCGCCGTCGAAGGCACGCTGCGCGCAGTCGAGATCGCCGACGGCCAGGCAGCGCCGCGGCAAGGCCAAGGCGGGCAAGGCCGCCTCGATTCCGCGCAGGACCCAGGGGGTCACGGTCGCCCCGGGGAGGGGGGCGTGGCTCGAGGCAAAGAGGGTCACGCCACGGCGCGCGGGCAGCCGCTCGAGGATCCAAGCGCTGCAGTCGTGAGCGGCCGAAGCCGGGAGCTCCGCTTGGGCGACTCGCACGTGCACCAAAGGCCGCATGCCGGCGCAGGATACTCTTTTGGGCGCGGGCCTGCGTCGCGCCTCGCCCCGGGCTTGCATCGCCGCGAAAAGCGGGAGAGCGTCGCCGCATGAGCGCTTCTTTGCCCGAAGCCGGCGCGCAGATCTGGATCGCCCGGGTGCGCGAGGGCGACGCGCCCGCGCGTAGCGTCCGCCTGCGCAGCGAAGGGCCGCCGGGCCCCGACACCGAGCTCGAGGAGATCGATGACCCCTTTGGGGACCCGGATGCAGATCCTTGGGCGCTCGCGCAAGCGCCTGCGCGCCCCGGCGGCCTGCGCGGTCGGCTCGGCGAGTTTCGCCTGGCCCCGCCCGTGCGCGCGCGCAAGGTGATCGGGATCGGCCGAAACTACGCCGCCCACGCGGCGGAGATGGGCAACGAGGTCCCGAGCTCACCGATGTCCTTTTTCAAGGCGCCGACTTGTCTGCTCGCTTCGGGAGATCCGATCGAGATCCCGCCCGGCTACGATCGCATCGACATGGAAGCGGAGCTGGTGGTGGTGATCGGCCGGCGTGCCCGGGGCCTTCGCCGCGAAGACGCCTGGGACCACATCGCCGGCTACAGCTTGGGCAACGACGTCTCGTGCCGTGACCTGCAAAAGCTCGACAAGCAGTGGACCCGGGCCAAGGGCTTCGACACCTTCGGGCCCTTGGGTCCCTTCGTACGGATGACCCCACCCGGTTTCGTGCCGCCCATCGATCGCATGCGCGTGCACGGCTACATCGGCGACGAGCGTCGCCAAGACGGCGCTTGCGACTGGATGATCTTCGACATCCCGACCTTGCTCGAGCACCTCAGCGAAGGGATTACGCTCGAGCCCGGCGACATCATCTACACCGGCACGCCCGAGGGAGTCAGCCAGCTGGGCGCGGGCACGGTCTGTGCGGTCGAGGTCGAGGGCTTCGCGTTGGGTCGGCTGACCAACCCCTGCGTCGCCCTGCCCACCCGAAGCGGGCGGGCGGACTGACCCAAAGCAGCGGTCGAAGCGCGGCCCTCAGCCGAGGCGGCCGAGCAGCGTGTCGGCTTGACCCTGGCTCAGCTGCGCGCGAGGCAAGCGGCGGTAGAGGTTGCCCACGTCGCGGTGCGGGCCGTCGGCGTCGTGCGGCTCGTGGGGGATCTCCTCGGGGTTCTCCGGCATCTTCAAGAAGCCGGCGTCCAAGGCGATCATCAAACGTCCCGTGCAGGTGCAGGGATTGGCGACGTCGACGTGGACGCAGCGCGGGGCGAGGTAGTCCTCGACGCGCTTGCGGGCGCGGGTGAGCCGCACGCGGTAGGCGCTCGGCTTGATGCCGATCAGCGCAGCCGCCTCGTCGGGGCCCAGGCCCACCAAGTCCGTGAGCAAAAAGCTCAGGCGCACCCCGGGGGGCAGACAGTCGATGACCGCGGTCAGGCAGGTGCGACGCAGCTCCCAGCAAAGCAGATGGACCTGGCGCGGATCGTCGGTGAGTCCCGCCGCGCGCAGATCGATCGGGCGTGTGATGTCCGTGCGCAAAAGCGAGTCGAGCGAGTCGAAGGTGTGATCGCTTCGGTGGGAGAAGTTGGCCTCGAAATGGCGCGCCAACACCCCCAAAAGGGCCGATTTCGTGTCCTCGGCGCCCGTCACCTGCGCGCCGCCGTCGGCGGCGAGGGCGTCGACGACCTCGACCAGTTGCTGGCGCGCGAGTTCACGTTCCCCGCACATCCAAAAACTGAAGGCGTAGAGCTCGGGAAGTTCGCGGGCGAGCGCTTCTCGCAGATTTGAAGCGGACATGGGGGTGAGCGAAGCCTACCACGCCGCGCGTGACTCAAGTCGCGCCGAGGCGTCGCTCGACGCCGGTCCAAAAGCGAGCCTGCATCGTGTCCTCGCCTGTGAGGCCGCCGAGCGCGTTGATCTCTTGCATCCCCGTGGGGCTGGTGACATTGATTTCCGTCAACAGGCCTCCGATGACGTCCAAGCCGGCGAAGAACTGGCCGCGCTCGCGCAGATGGGGGCCGACGCGTGCGCAGATCTCGTGGTCGCGTTCGTCGAGCTCGGTCGCCTCGGGGTGACCGCCCGCGTGGAAGTTGTTGCGCAGCTCTCCACGGGCCGGGACGCGCATCACGGCGCCGATGGGCTCGCCGTCGACCAGCAAGATGCGCTTGTCGCCTTCGTGGGCGGACTCGATGAAGGCCTGCGCCACCGTCCAGCGCGTCGACTCGCGGGTGGCCAGCTCGTAGATGCTCCCGAGGTTGGGGTCGCCCTCACGGGCTTGGAGGATCTCGCGGCCGCCGAAGCCGAAGACCGGCTTGACGATCATCTTGCCGCCGAAGTCCGCGAGGGCGCGGTCGAGGTCCACGCGGCGCCGCAGCAAGCGGGTGGCCGGGATCAGCTCGGGGAAGGCCAAGATCGCCAGCTTCTCGTTGAGTTCGCGCAAGCCGGCGGGGTCGTTGACCAGCATGCATTGGCCGCGCGCGGCCTCGAGGATCCAGGTCGCGCTCAGGTAGTCGTCGTCGAAGGGCGGGTCCTTGCGCATGAAGACGACGTCGAAGTCGGCCAAGGGCCGGCGCATCGGCTCCCCCTCTTTTTGCACCCAGCCCTCCAAGGCGGTGACCACCTGCTGCGCGTGGGCGAAGGGGCCCCCGGTCTCGATGCCCAGATCGGACAAGGTGGCGACGTACACCTGGTGACCCCGGCGCAGCCCCTCGTGCATCATCACCAAGCTGGTGTCGGCCGCCGGGGACAGCTGCTCGAGGGGGTCGATGATGAACAGGGCCTCGCGCGCAGCGGCCATCGGGGGCGAGCATACGCCAGGGCTCGGGCGGCGTTTCACCCGGTCGGGGCCTCGCTTCGGCCGCTTTTTTCCAGGACATGTAGGTGTGAGACATACTTTTACACACTGATGCCTACCTCGCGTCCCAAGGACGAGGGAGCCGACGCCGGCGAGCTCTCCCAGGCCCTCCAAGCGCCCCGATTTTCTCGTGTGGCCCGCATCAACCTCATCCGACGCGAGGTGCGTGAGTCGCTGTCGCCCAATGCCCTGGAGCTTTTGTTCAGCGGGGCCGAGCTCGTGGTCGAAAGCGGGCGGGATCCGGGCGGTCGCGCGCTCTACTGCACGGTCATGCTGACTTTCGACCTCTCACGCAGTGCAGCCTTGGTCCGCGAGCCGGCCGACGCCGAGACGGCCCGCCGTTTGTGCGAGCTGATGGGCCGGGACCCCCGGGTGCAAGCGCGCTTGCAGCGGCTCGCGCGGCCCTACCTCTCGGAGCTGGCCGAACGCAGCGTGCCCGCGCGCGAGATCGACTTGGACTTCACCATGCGCCACGAGGACGATCGCATCTTGATCGACGCCGACGCCATGGTATCGCTCCAAGCGCTCAGATCCCCGAGTCGCGTCGGGGGTGATGACGCATGACGGTCATCTCGATGCCGCCTTCTCGAACTCGCAAGGCCGGGCCCCCGCCCGGCAAGCCGCCCGTGCCGGTCGCCGACGAGCCCGCGCACATGGGGGCGGCCGAGGTCGCGCGCATGTTCGAGCTGCCCGAGGCCCGACTTCGCTACTGGTCGCAGACCGGCTTCATCGTGCCGACCCTGCGTCGTGGCGGGCGGCGCTACTACGGTTTTCGAGATCTGGTCTCGATCAAGGTGGCCAAAGAGCTGCTCGATGCCGGCCATCCGCTGCAGCGGGTGCGTCGCAGCCTCGACGCCCTGCGGGACCTGAGCCCCGAGAGCTCCCCGCTGGCGCGTTTTCGGATCCGTTCGGACGAGGGCTGCATCGTCGTCGACACCGAGGCGGGTCGTTTCGAGGCGAGCACCGGCCAGCTCTTGTTGGACTTCGACGTCGAGGGCCTGCGCGAGCAGGTGGCCGAGGTGCGGGCCCTGCCTTGGGTGGCCGGGTCGCGCGAGCCCGGCGGCGAGGCGGGGGTCCAAGGTGACCCCGAGGGCAGCGCCTACGATGCCTTTTTGCACGCCGGGGATCTCGAGGCGCGATGGGTGGCGGCCGGGGCCGAAGAAGGTCCGCTCTTCGACGCCGCCGTCGCGGCCTACGAGCTCACCGTGGATCGGGACCCCGCCTTCGCGGCCGCCTGGACCAACCTCGGGGCGATGCACGCGGCCATCGGTGACTTTGACCGCGCGCGGGATCTCTTCGACGAGGCCCTGCAATGTGATCCAGACCAAGTGGAGGCCGCCTGCAACCTCGCCGAGCTCGCCTTGCGCGGCGGCGACCCGGAGGTGGCGATCGACGGCTTTCGGCAGGTGCTCGTGACCGTGCCCGATCACATCGAGGCGCACTACGGGCTGGCGCGCGCGCTGCTGCAAGTCGGAGGTCAGGCGCAGGCCCGCGCGCACCTCGAACGCTTTTGTGCCGGCGTGGCCGCCATGCCCATCGACGAGCGCGGCGAAGAGCTCGAGTCGCGCAGCGCCCAGGCGCGCGCGGTGCTAGAGTCGCTCCGCCGTGGACCCCGAAGCTGAGCGCCCCGACGCGGCGCGGGTCGAAGCTTCGCCGCTCGAGCTGCGCAAGAGCAGCTTGCCCCCCGCGCCCCGCGGAGATCGGCGGGCCGCCTTTGCGCGCCTGGTCTCGGCCTTGGGCCCCACCCCCATCGGACGCGAAATCGGGCTCGCGCGTCTCGAGAGCTTCGAGGACATGTGCGCGACCTTGCCGCTGCACGACGACGCCTCGCACCTGCAGCGGGTCGAGACGCGTCTCGGCTTCGGGGATTCCGGTGATCTCGAGGGCGCCCAGGCCGAGCGCGATCTGGTCGTCGAGCGGTGGCGCAAGCGCAGCCATATCGACGCGCCGACGCGCTTTTGCATGTTGGGGCGTCGCGCGAGTCCGGTCGAGGCGCGAGGACGTCACGACGACGCACGCGCGTGGTCCGAGGGCAAAGCCGAGTGGAGCGTGCTCGACAAAGCGGTGCCCGAGCTCTTGCTCGAGCAACTGGGCGAGCGCGAGCCCGAGGTCCTGGTGGTCTCGAGCCTGCACACCGTCGCGTGGCTCGAGCGGCACACGCGTTCGGCCATCGAGCGCGCCTTGCCGAGCCTGCGCTGCGTCTTGGGCGAGTACGACTTGAGCTTGCGTCTGCGCAGCCGGCTGCCCGTACTCAACGCAGGACGCTGGCATCGCGGCGGGCGCTTGGCCCTGCCGGCCGACCCCGATCGCTCGCGCGCCGACGATCGACACGCGCGCGCCGAGCTGCGATTGGCCTGGGACTCGGCCTTGCTCGAGCTGCGTGACGCTGGGACTGCGGCCCGGGCCGTGCCCGCATGCGTCCACTTGGATCGCAGCGTGGCCGGGGCGCGCTACGAGCTCGTGCTCAGCGGGGCGGCGGGCTTTTTGCGCCTGCGGACGGGGACCTACCTTCGCTTGCTAGGCTACGAGCCGGTCGACGACGCCGGCGGACTGCGGGTCACCCCGCGCGTGCAGCCGATCCAAGGCCCCCCGCCGGATCTTCCCCTCGAGGGAGTCACCTTGCGCGGCGACTGGCTGACGGCGGCCTTGCGCCAAGCCTTCGAGCCCGAAGATCCCGCCTTGGTCGCGGCCGTCTTGCGCGGAGTGGAACGCAGCGCGGCCGAGAGCGCGCGGGGCCAGCGGCCGGACAGCCTCTTCGGCGACACCGAATTGGGCACCGTCGACAGCGCGGGTCATGGACGCGCACGGGCCCGGGCTCGGGCGATCGTGGCGCGCGTCGAGGTGCGGGGCTCGGCCCGCGAGGGCTTCGAGCTGCGCTTGGCCGAGCGCTTCGACGCTCGCTTGCAGCGGCTGAGTCCGGCCTACGCCTTCTTGCGCGAGCGCGGCGAGCTCGAGATCGCCCGCGTCGAGCGCAACGAGTCCGGCGCGGACCGGGCCTCGATGTGGAGTCGGGCCAGCGCCCTGCAAGGGGCGGTGGCCCGACCACTGATCCGCGTACAGACGCAGATCTGAGGCGTGTCTCGCTCAGGTCGCCGAGAGCTTGCGCTTGAGCTCCTCGAGCTGCGCGTCGATCTCGGCTGCGGCTGCGTCGTCTTCGACTTCGCCTTCGGCCTCGTCACCGGCTTCGGCCTCGTCGTCAGCCTCGGCGCTGGCCTTGGCCTCGCCGTCGCCGGCGGCCGCGCCAAGGGCCTTTTTCTCGGCCTCGGCCGACTGCAGGGCCATCTTGTGCTTGAGAGCCGAGAGCTCGTCGTCGACCGAGCCGGCCTCGAGCGCCTTGAACTGCGACTCGAGTGACGCTTCGGGCAACGCACCGAGCTCGGCCGTGGCCTCGGACTCGGCCTCGAGCTGGGTGATCTTGTCTTCCATGCGCTCGAAGGTGTCGAAGCTGCCCTTCGAATTGATCGAGGCGAGGGTCTCGTTGATCATCCGCTGCGCCTCGGCGCGCTTTTTGCGGCTGACCAGGATGTTGCGCTTGCGCTTGGCCTCTTCGATCTTGTGATCGAGCCCGCGCAGGGCCTCTTTGAGCTTCTCGACGCTCTCTTTTTGCGCCTCCCACTGCTGCTCGAGGGTGCTGGCGATCTCGTCGTGGTCGGCTTTGCGGGCCAAGGCCGCGCGGGCCAAGCCGTCGTCGCCGGCCTTCACGGCGAGCATCGCTTTTTTCTCCCAGTCGGCCGCTTTGGCGCGCTCTTGGTCGAGCTGCTTTTTGATGCGCTTTTCGTCGGCGATGGCGACGGCGACTTGCTTTTTCGCCTCGACGAGCTGCCCCTTCATGTCGACCAGAACCTGGTTGAGCATCTTTTCGGGGTCTTCGGCTTTGTTGATCAGCTCGTTGATGTTCGAGCGAAAGAGCGTTCCGAGGCGAGAAAACAATCCCATCGTTGGACCTTTGTGCTGAGGCGGTCGGGGGCGAAAAAGAGGGGGCTCAGGCCGGCTTGGCGTCGTTGGCGCTGGCGTTGCCGTTCCAGGCGGTGAGCTGAGGAAGGTGACGATCCAAGGCCATGGTCATGTCGTCGAGCACGGCTTGGAACTCGTTGAGGTCGAGGTTCTCGAGGGCTTGCGCACCGGAGAGGACGACGCGCTTGCCCTGCAACGCATAGGCGCTGTGCATGAGTTCGCTGTTGAGCTCCAACAAGCGCTGGAACAGACCGACCCGGTCGTGCGTGTCCTCGACGACCTCGAAGATCGGGGTCGAGAACAAGATGATCGGCTCCTCGATGCGCGCCAAAATGCGACTTTGTCGCGCGTCTTCGAGATGGATCAGCCAGGTGGTGGCTTCGACTTGGTCGTGCACCATCCCACAACGGCGCAGGTAGGACTCGACGGTTTCGGTGCTGCTCATGACGCTGGACTCTCGGAGGCTGATGGTGGCGAGGAAGGTGGGGTCGAGGCTGCGTGGGCGAGGTTCCCGCGCGCCATCGACATCCAAGGCGCCCGAGCCGGGAAATTCAGTCTATGCGGGGCCTTTGGGCGCGGCAAGGCGATCGGGGGATCTGCGCCCAGCTGGCCACTTGGCCACGGGTCTCGGCGACTGTGACTCCCGCCTTCGCGCACGGCGGCTTCATACCCGTGCAGGGAGCTGCACATTCCCGCCCTCGCCGCGCCTCGTGGCGGCGCGTTCATGGCTCTGGGCGTCTGTTTGGGCGCGTGGACGGGCCAGAGCGCGGCGTGGTAATCGCAGGGCCGCATGAGCGACGCGCCCAACCCGATCGCGCATCTGCCGGCCGAACGCCGGCCGCGTCACGTGGGCGTCATCATGGATGGGAACGGGCGCTGGGCCAAAGAGCGGGGGCTTCCCCGCGAACGCGGTCACGAAAAAGGGGCCGACGCCGTGCGCGAGGTCGTGCGCGCGGCCCGTCGCTGCGGGATCGAGGCGCTGACCCTCTTCGCCTTCTCGAGCCAGAACTGGGACCGACCCCCCGAAGAGGTCGTCCATCTCATGGCCCTGCTGCGCCGCTACCTCATCGAGGAGCGCGCCGAGATCCTCGACAACGACATTCGCCTGACCACGGTCGGGGAGACCGAGCGCCTGCCGAGCTTGGTGCGCGATCCGCTGTCCGAGCTGATGGAAGTCTCCAAGGACAACCGCGGCATGGTCTTGTGCCTCGCGCTGAGCTACGGCGGGCGCGAGACCATCTCTGGCGCGGCCCGGCGTTTGGCCCAGCGCGTGGCCGACGGTGAGCTGCGACCCGAGGAGATCGACGTCGAGACCTTCGCGCGCTCGCTCCCCTCTTCGGAGATGCCGCCTTTGGATCTGCTGGTGCGCACCAGCGGGGAGCACCGCATCTCGAACTTCTTTTTGTGGGAGTCGGCCTACGCCGAGCTGCACTTCTCGCCGGTGATGTGGCCGGAGTTCGGGCGCGAGGCCTTCATCGTGGCCCTCGAGGACTTCGCCTCGCGCGAGCGTCGCTTTGGACTCACCCCCGCGCAGGCCGAGACGGCCCCGCGCGTGGCGAGCGGAGGAGACTGAGGCCGTGGCGATGTCGAACTTGACCCAACGGGTCTTGTCGGCCGCCGTCTTGGTGCCCGCCTTGGTCGCCTCCCTGTTTTGGGATCCGACGCGTTGGAGCATCTTGGCCTTCGCCACGGTCGCCGCCGCCTTCGCCCTCGACGAGTACTTGCGCATGGGCTTGGCCCAGGTGGAGGGCCGACCCAAGCGCGTGCGCCTCGTCGGCGGTCTCGCGGGCGCGGGCATCATGGTGAGCGTCGGCATCTTCGGCGCGGCCAAGGCCCTGCCGCCCGCGCTCACGGCCTCGGCCTTGCTGCTCGCGGCGGCGGTGCTCTTCGACAAAAAAGGACTGCCCGAGGCCGGGCGCACGATGGCCATCGCCTTGTGTGGGCTGCTCTACGTGCCGGCGCTGGCCTGCGTATGGGCGCCGCTCAAAGGCGACTTTGGGGCGGCTTGGCTCTTCGTCACCCTGACTACCGCCTTCGGCAGCGACACCTTGGCCTACTTCGCCGGCCGCGCCTTCGGCAAGCACAAGCTCTACGAAGCGGTCAGCCCCAAAAAGACGGTGCAAGGATCGATCGGCGGCCTGGTCGGCGGGATCGCGGCCGTGGTCGGATTCGGCAGCTTGTGGCTGATCCCCGAGATCCCCGTGTGGCACGGGGTGATCTTGGGCCTGGTCGGCAGCGCGCTCGGCCAGATCGGCGACCTGGTCGAGTCGATGGTCAAGCGGACCTTCGGCGTCAAAGACTCGGGCAACGTCATCCCCGGGCACGGCGGCCTGCTCGACCGCGTGGACGCGCTGCTCTTCGTGGCGCCCCTTTTGTACTACTACGCGACCCTCGCGAGTTGAGGGGCACAAGCTGAGGGGCACGTCTAGCCCGAGCCGGGCGGCAGGGCCTTTTGCTCGTCGCCTTTGACGAGGGTGTAGACGCCGTAGGCCCCGGCGCCGACGAGCACGTAGGGCAAGGCGGCAAATGCGAGGGCGGTGACGGCCGCGCTTCCGGCCCCGAACACCACACCCGCGGTGGCGGCCGCTCCGGTGGAGGCCTTCTTCTTTTTGGCGACGAGGTAGGTGGCCGCGCCGACGCCGAGTCCGATGAGTCCGATCAGCATTGTTGGGCTTCGTTCCGTGACAGCGGGGGCCGAGCCAAGGGCCAAGTAGCAGGTGGCTCGCGTCGACCAGAGTATAGGGCACTTCGCCCCGGGCGCTGCTCGGGCCCCCAACCGGGCGGCACCGTCGGCATTCCCGGTACACGCACGCCCTTCGGAGGCCTCGCGTGCTCCGGCGAGTGACGCGCGAAGCCAAGCGCTCGGCAGGGTCGACCCCGCGGACGCGCGATCACCTGCACCCGTGCGCAGCGGCCTTGCCGATCCGGTGACGCGGGCCCCATACTGCGCGGGTGTCCGAGGGTCAGACCCCAGCCGCCGACGGCGATCCCCAAAAAAAGACGCCCGCCGGCGGTGATGCGCGCGGTGACGCCAAGGACGCTCGTTCCGAGCGCCAAGGCTCGGGGCGTGAGGGCGGTCGACGTGGACGCGGGCGTGGGCGTGGGCGTGGGCGCGACGAGGGTGGTGCGCGCAAAGACGGCGACGACACGCGAGGCGGAGATCGCTCGCAGCGCAAGGGTCGGCCGGGCAAGGGCCGAGATCGAGATCGAGATCGCAAGGGCAAGGGCCGTCGCGAGGGGCGCGACCGAGATCGAGGCGAGCGCGGCGGCGGCACCCTGACGGCCGGACTGTTCGCCAACGTCGCCGACAAAGAGGTGCCCTGTCGCGTCGACGGCTGCACCAAGACCTGGACTTGGTGGGGCAGCGAGCAGATCCGGGCCCTCGGCCAAGACCCGCCCAAGCGCATGTGCGACGAGCACCTCGCGGCGTTCCACGAGCTCGAGGACAAAGAGATCGAGTGTCGCAATCCGGGCTGCCACAACACCTGGACGTGGAAGCGCGGCGCGCAGCTGCATCAGCTCAGCCGCCACGGGGATCTCAAGACGCCGCGTCGCATGTGCGACCTTTGTGCCGGCGACACCAGCAACCTGCGCGACCAAGAGGTCGAGTGCCGCTTGCCGGGCTGCGCCCACACCTGGACTTGGACGGCCGACGCCCAGCATCGCCACGCGATGTGGCTGCGGCGCGAACGCGCGAAGATCGAGAAGGCCGAGCGCAAAGCCGAGGAGGCCGAAGCGGCCGAAGCGGCAGCGCCGGAAGCCGAAGCGGCAGCGCCGGAAGCCGAAGCGGCAGCGCCGGAAGCCGAAGCGGCAGAAGCGGCAGCGCCGGAGGCCGAAGCGGCCGAAGCGGCAGGGCCCGAAGCCGAGACGGCAGCGCCGGACGCCGAAGCGGCCGCGCCCGAAGCCGAGACGGCAGCGGCAGCGCCGGAGGCCGTCGCCGATGACGAGGCTTCGGAGTCGGAATCGGAGTCCGACGACGCCGAAGGCTCCGACGACGCGGTCGAGGCCGACGGGGCCGAAGAGGGCCCGGGCAAGAAGCGCCGCCGTCGGCGACGTCGCAAAAAGAAGAAGCGCGCGGAGGCCAAAGCCCAAGCGCCGGCCAAGGCCCTGCCCGAAGGACCGCCGCAAAAGCTGTGCGGGCACTGCAGCGAGCGCCTCGCCGCGATGACGCCGACCGAGCTGCCTTGTAAGGTCCACGGCTGCGACCAGATGTGGAGCTGGGACGTCGGATCCCAGCTGCGCGCGTGGGTTCAAGCCCGCGACGCCGAGGGTAACTGGCCGAGCGAAGCGCCCAAGGGCCCGCGCCGCATGTGCAATCGCTGCCGGGATTTTTGTCGCCAACACAAAGACCGCGAGGTCGTGTGCGGCAAGCCCGAGTGCGAGAAGACCTGGACCTACAAGACCGGGGCACAGCTCCAAGACCACTTGGCCGGCCGCAACGCGGATCCGATCAAGCTTTGCCCCGACTGCGTCCGCAGCCAGTTCGTCCCCTCGGCGATGGCCGCGGCCTTGCCCGAGGGCGCCGAGATCATGCCCTGCGCAGTTTCGGGCTGTGAGGGCAAGTGGGTCTACGTGCCGGGCATGGAGCTCGCGCCGAGCCCCGAAGACGGATCTCCCGCGCCGGATCGCATGTGCAATCCCTGTCGAGCTGAGCGTGAGCTCGAGCCCCGCCTCGCACCACCGGCCCCCGAGCCCGTCGAGCCCGCGGCTGAATCCACGACGGCTGTCGACGCAGCCCCGGGCGAAGCGGCCGGCGAAGCACCGGGCGAAGCGGCCGGCGAGTCGGCCGGCGAGTCGGCGTCCGAGGGAGGCAATTCCGTGGACGCGAGCCCGGAGCCGTCCGCCGAAGCCACGACCGAAGCGACGGCCGAGCCGACTGCGGACGCCTCGACTCCCGCCGAAGGCGAGTGAGTTTCGCCCCTCGGGCGGCTTCGTCTGCGTCGCCGCGCTTCGATCGCGGCGCCGCGGATTGTTCTTTGACCCGCGATCGCTTTTGAGCGAAGGTCACCGCGACGCACGCGAGCGAACGCGACTTCTCTTTCGCTGCGACCTCAACTCTGCTCGACCGCGCCTTCGACCTCGATCGTGTGTGCTTCGCTTCTCGGGCCGGTGCTTTTGGCGCCGGCTCGACTTCAATTTGGGGCTTCGGTCTCGGGGGCTTCGTCGGCGGGGACGGGGTCGGCGGGGACGACACGCACGCGCAGCTTGGCCGTGCGCCAGGCCACCAGCGCGCCGCCGACGAAGGCGACCTCGACCGCCCACCCGAGTGACAAGCCGATCAGGTTTTGGAGGCGCAGCCAGCCGCACAAGGCGACGACCATCACCGCGCCCCAGCGGGCCAGCCACCACATGGGCGGGGCGGCGCCGGCCATGTTCGCCGAGTCGGCCGAGAAGCGGCCGCCGCGGGACACGAAGTAAAGGCCGCTGACGGCAGCGAAGCCGAACAAGGACCAGGGCGCGACGCCGACCCCGGCGCGCGCGATCATCCAGGCCGTCAAGATCAGCTGCGCGTGCATCAAGCCCAAGAGCCACTGGCTCACGCGCGCCCGTCCGCCTTGTTCGCGCAGGTCGCCCGGGGCCAACAAGAGGGTCAAGCCGAACCAAAAGGGGGCCCCGTAGCCCAAGGCGACGATCGCGCCGTGGACGGGGTGCATGGCGAAGGCCTCGACGGCCAGCCGCCAAAAGGGCAGGCCCGTGGGCGAAAAGGGCAAGGCGGCCGCGCCAAAGATCAGCCCGCCGCCGATCCGTAGGGCCAGCGGCGTGGGGATCGAGCGAGCCGAGACATTGCCCATGAACCTCGAGTTTAGGCGCGAGCCGGGGCCGAGGCAAAGGGCAGGCGGGGTCTGTGCTTGTGTCGGTGGGAGCGGCTGGCCAAGATGCGGCGTGGCCGACTCCACGCCCCTCGACGAGCTGCGCGCGCGCATCGACGCCGTCGACCGTCGACTGGTCGAGCTGCTCAACGAGCGCGCGCAGGTGGTGGTGGAGATCGGGGCGCGCAAGCGGGCCCATGCCCTGCCGATCTATGCCCCCGACCGCGAGGCGCGGGTCCTGGCCAAGGTCTTGGCCCTCAACGAAGGGCCCTTGTCCGCGCGCAGCGTCGAGGCCATCTACCGCGAGCTGATGAGCGCGAGCTTCGCCCTCGAGCAGCCCTTGCGCGTCGCCTACCTCGGACCGGCCGGCTCCTTCTCGCACTTGGCCGCGAGCGCGCACTTCGGCTCGAGCCCGAGCTTCGACGAGGCCGAGGAGATCGCGGGGGTCTTCGATCGGGTGCGCCGCGGGCACTCCGACTACGGCTTGGTGCCGGCCGAGAACTCGACCGGCGGTGGCATCGTCGAGACCCTCGACGCCTTTGTCGACATGGGGCGCGAAGGCACGGCCGACGCGGTCTCGATCTACGCCGAGGCCGTCGTCCAGATCCGCCACAACTTGCTTTGCAACGGTCCGCCCGAGGGGATCGCCGAGATCCACTCGAAGCCCGAAGTCTTCGCCCAGTGTCGTCGTTGGCTGCAGCGTCGCTACCCCGAGGCGCGCTTGGTGCCGGCGGCCTCGTCCTCGGCCGCGACGCGTCATGCTCGCGAGCGAGCCGACGCCGGGGATGTGGGTATCGCCGCGATCGGCTCGGCCCTGGCCGGTGAGCGCTACGGCGTGCACACCTGCTTCGCGTCGATCGAAGACGACCCCAACAACCTCACGCGTTTTTGGATCTTGGCGCGGCAGCAAGCCGAGCCGAGCGGCGACGACAAGACCACGGTGATGTTCCGCACAGCTCACACGCCCGGCGCGCTGGTCGAGGTGCTCGAGGTCTTCGCGCGCGCGGGGGTGAACCTCTCGCACATCGAAAAACGCCCCTCGGGCCGCGAGAACTGGAGCTACACCTTCTTCGCGGATCTCGACGGTCACGCGCGAGATCCGGCCGTGGTCGACGCGCTGGCCGCCGCGGCCCAACGCTGCGAGCAGTTCGACTTGCTCGGCAGCTATCCGCGCGCCCGTCGCGTGCTGTGAATGGCGCTGCGCGCGATCGCGGGCGAGCGCCGCCGATCGACGCATTCGGGCGGCGATCGGGCTTTGCGAAGGCCCGCTTCGAGGGCATGGTATCGCCATGGCGATGAGCTCCGACGCGCTGTTCAACCCCACCGAAGAGCACGAGATGCTGCGCAAGATGGTGGCCGACTTCGCCCGCCAAGAGGTCGAACCCCAAGCCGCCGAGCACGACGAAAAGGGCGTCTTGAACGTCGAGCTCTTCCGCAAGCTCGGGGAGCTCGGCCTTTTGGGGATCACCGTCCCCGAAGAAGACGGCGG
The DNA here is from genome assembly GCA_030431075.1 of Polyangia bacterium. Taxonomy (GTDB): domain Bacteria; phylum Myxococcota_A; class Polyangia; order Nannocystales; family Nannocystaceae; genus JAUIJR01. Next base: position 16,885 of record JAUIJR010000028.1, read on the forward strand.
CGCGGGCATGGACACCGTCGCGGCCGTCATCGTCCACCACGAGCTGTCGAAGTACGACCCCGGCTTCACGCTGGCCTACCTCGCGCACTCGATGCTCTTCGTGAACAACTTTTATCACTGCTCCAACGCCGAGCAGCGTGCCCGCTACTTGCCCAAGGTGATCAGTGGCGAGTGGATCGCGGGCATGGGCATGACCGAGCCGGGCGCGGGCACCGATGTGCTCGGCATGAGCACCACCGCCGTCAAAGACGGCGACAGCTACGTCCTCAACGGCACCAAGACCTACATCACCAACGGCTGCGAGGGCTTTTGCTTCCAGGTCTACGCCAAGGTGAACGGTCGCATCACGGCCTTCGTGGTCGATCGCGACTGCCCGGGATTTTCGACGAGTAAGCACATCGACAAGCTCGGCATGCGTGGCTCGACCATGTCCGAGCTGATCTTCGAAGACTGCCGCATCCCGGCCGCCAATCTCCTCGGCGAGGAAGGCGGCGGCATCGCCCACATGATGCGCAACCTCGAGATCGAGCGCCTGACCTTGGGCGCGCAGTCGGTGGGCATCGCCGAGCGCTGCGTCGAAATCATGGTGCACCACGGCAACGATCGAAAATCCTTCGGTCAGCCGATCAACACCTACGGGCAGATCCAGCGCTACATCGCCGAGGGCTACGCGGCGACCGAGGCGGCCAAGGCCCTGGTCTACAACGTCGCGCGTGACGTCGGGCCCAACCAGCGCAACCGGATCGGCTCGGACGCGGTCAAGCTCTTCGCCGCGCCCGTCGGCAAGATGGTCGCCGACTACGCCATGCAGGTGATGGGCGGCAGCGGCTACTGCCGCGAGTACCCGGTCGAGCGACTGTGGCGCGACGCCAAGCTGCTCGAGATCGGCGGCGGCACCCTCGAGGCGCACCAAAAGAACCTGACCAAGGACCTGACCCGGCTCATGTGCTCGGGTGATCGCTGAGTCCGGCTCGCACCTGCGCCATCAAGCTCGGGGCCTCGGCGTCGACGCGCGCTTGGGCTTCGTCGAGCCAGGCGACGACGGCGCCGTGGGCGTGATCGTCGAGCGCCAAGCGGGGGCGGGGGGCCAAGATCCGCTGCAGGCGGTCGGCCACCGTTTGCGGGGAGGCGTCGTCGGCGTGCACCTGCAGCTCGGCGAGGCGGCGCGTGAGGCGGAGGATCGCGCGCGGATCCGCTTGTTTGTGTAAACGCAGCGCCCCGTGGACCCCGTCGGCGCACGCGAGGGCCTCCTCGTAGGGGATCCGGGCGCCTTCGCGCCATAGCCAGGCGTCCAAGAGCAGCTCGACCCCCACGTGACCGACGGCCATGGCCGGGCCCAGGCCCACCCCCGCCTGCTCGAGGGCGTCGCGTCCCCAGCCCATGAGCTCGACGAAGACCGGCGCCGCGTGAAAGACCTCGTCGGTCGCGTGGTGGTGCTCGACGCCCCGGGCCACCTCGCCTTGGGCCTCGGCCACCCCCTCGAGGCGTGCGCCGACCATCGTGCAGAAGTCCGGGAGCATCGAGCCGAACAAGAAGCGGGGGTCTCGAGAGGCTTCGGCCGCCACAAAGGCGTGACCGTAGAAATTCACGAGCGGACGATAGCACCGGCACGCGGGTGTGCCGGCGGGGGGACTGCTAGGACGCGCAGGCAGGGAAAGCTCGCCGTCGCCGAGGGGAAGGGGGCACCCAGCGGTCGGATCCTGCGATAGTCTCCTGCCGATGCTGCCCGACCTGCGATTGTTGCTCGCCGGTGGGGCCGGGGACAGCCTCCTCGGCCAGCAGATCGGCGTCTGCCTCATCGCCGCCGCCTTGTTGGCCGTCGCCTTCGAGCGACTGCGCCTCCCCAGCGCGCCGGCCTTGTTGATCGGCGGCTTCTTGGTCGGGCCGAACGCCCTGGGCTTCGTCAGCGATCAAGGCGACGTCACGACGATCGCCAACCTCGGCTTGACCTTCTTGTTGTTCGTCATCGGCCTCGAGCTCGACTTTCGCAGCTTGGCCAAGTCGGGACGCTCGCTCGCCTTGTCGGGGGCCTTGCAGGTTCCGCTGACGACGGCGCTGAGCTTCGGGATCTTTTACGGGCTGCAGCAAGCGGGCATCTTGCCGGGGGATTTCTACGTTCCCTTGTACCTGGCCTTCGCTTGCGCCTTTTCTTCGACCCTCTTGGTCGCCAAGGCCTTGGCCGGGCGCTACCAGGTCGACACCCAAGACGGGCGCTTGTGCCTGGGCCTGCTGATCTTTCAGGACATCTGGGCGGTCTTGCTCTTGGCCGTGCAGCCGAGCTTCGCCAGCCCCGACGCCGTGGTCATCATCTCGACCCTCAGCGGCATCATCATGCTGGCGCTGCTCGCGGTGCTCTTTACGCGCTTCGTCTTGCCGACCTTGTTCGGCACGGTGGCCAAGTTCCCCGAGCTGCTGGTCTTGCTGGCCTTGGGCTGGTGCTTCGGCCTCGGCGTGTTGGGCAGCCACCTCGACGAGATCGCGGCCAAGTTCGGCGTTCACGCGCCGGTCCAGGTCTCGATGGAGATGGGGGCGCTCATCGCCGGCGCCTCGATCGCCAGCTTCCCCTACGCCCACGAGGTGGTGGGCAAGGTCGCCAACTTGCGCGACTTTTTCGTCACCCTCTTTTTTGCCGCGATCGGGATGAGCATTCCGGTCCCCGACTCGATGGGGCCGATCATGTTCGCAGGGGTGTTGATCTTGGTCCTCGTGGTCACGCGGGCCCTGGTCTTCTTCCCGCTTTTCGCGGCCGGCGGCGTCTCGCGGCGCAACGCCTTTACGAGCTCGGCCAAAATGGCCCAGGTCTCCGAGTTCGCCTTGGTGGTCGCGCACCTCGGTGTCGCCTTGGGGCACATCGACGAGGACACCCAGTCGATCGCCAGCTTCGCCTTCGTGATCATGGCTTTTGGCACCTCGCTGAGCTTCGACTTCAGCGACAGCCTCTACGCCAAGCTGGCCACGCGTCTCGGCTTCTTGCGCGACCCGGAAGACGGCGCCTCGGAGAACGACGGCGACGGCCACGAGCGCCCGGCGCGTCTCGTGCTGCTGGGCTTTCACCGCCTGGCCTCCTCGCTGCTTTCCGAGATCAAAGGCCAGGCCAAAGAGATCGCCGACGACGTGCTCGTCATCGACTTGAACTTGGCCTTACACGACGAGATCCGGGCGCGCGGGGTTCGGGTGCAATATGGCGATCTTTCGAACCCGGAGTCCTTGGCTCACGCGCCGATCGCCGAAGACGCGGTGATCATCACCACCGTGCCCGACGACCTGCTGCGCGGGGTGACCAACGCCCGCCTGGTCAAAGGTCTGCGGGAGATGCATCCCAAAGCGCGCATCTTTGCGGTGGCCTTGTCACCGGGCGACGTGGCCGAGATCCGCGCGGCGGGAGCCGACTTCGTCTACACCTGGCAGATGGAGGCCGCGATCTCCTTGTTGCCGGTGATCTTGGCCGGCGCCAACGGCCAGCTCGGCGACGCCACCACCGAGCGCGAGCACCTGCGCGGGCCCCTCGAGCAGCGCGACGAAGTGCTCTGAGCTCGACTTGGGCTCGGCTTGGGCTCGCTGGGGCCGGGCGTGCTTGACAGGCTCCGAGGCGCGTACTAGCGAGCGATCATGTCCGTGCTCGAGCAGGCGCAGTCCAAGTATTTGGCGGTGCCCCGTGAGCTCGACGCGCGCTTGGATCGCAAGGCGCGAGGCGACCGCGGCTGCTTGTTCGACCTGATCTCCTTGGCGGGGATCTTGATCATGTTCGGCTGCCTGATCGCCTCGCAGATGGGGCTGATCGCCTTTTCGTGGACCTACCTGGGCGCGGCCATCTGGGTCGGTAGCTACTTTTTCGGGCTCACGCGGCAGTCGAAGTCGGCGAAGCTGCGTCGCGCGGCGCTCGAGAGCGGGCCCTTGGTGCTGGGCGCGGTGGTTCGTTGTACCCCACACCTGCGCGCGGCGGGGGCCAAGCGGGCCGGTCGCGCGGTCGTGGTCTACAGCCTCGACGAGGGTCTGCGCTTCGACGCCCACTGGCTCGAGGGGGTGGCCGAGGGCCTCGCGGCGTGGCCGGCCTTGGACGCCGGCGTGACGCCGATCGGCCCCCAAGGTCGTGCGCGACGTCTGTTGCACGACGAGTTCTGCTTCGAGGGCGTGGACCTCGGTGGGGTCGAGCTCGAGGGGCAGGACCTCCCGGCGGGCACCTGGCTCGCGCGCGTGGTCGTCGACCCGGAGCTCTTGAGCGCGCCCTTGAGCGGTCGAGGCGCGCAGCTGCCGCTGATCGTGGACCCGACGCGAAATTTTGCCGAGCACGTATGAGCCTCGGGCCGAGCTCGCCTCGCCGCGCGCGGTGATCTGCGCGGGTCGACGATGGGGCAAGGCGGTGCGAAGCTCATCGGCGGATGGGCGGCGCTTCCGACGACGGCAAGCCCCGAGACGGGGACGCAGGCCAGGCCGAGACCCTCTTGGCCGCGCCCGTGGAGCCGACCCAGCGCGAGCCGGATCTGCCGCCGAGCGCCTTGGAGACGCACGCCAGCGTCGGTGAAGCCATCGCGCGAGATCCCACCACCTTGCGCATGCAAGGCGGGGCCCGGCGGACCGAAGGCGGCGCGGCCCGTCCCTCGAGCGAGTACGCGACGCGCCCCGATGGCGCCGGTGCGTCTTGGGACGCCGCCCACTTGCCGCCGCTGCCCGATCGGATCGGTCGCTTTCGCATCGAGCGTCGTTTGGGCGCCGGGGGCATGGGGATGGTCTTCGAGGGACGCGACGAGACCTTGGATCGCAAGGTCGCGGTCAAGCTCTTGCGCCTCGACGAGGGCGGCAGCAGCAGCGACGAGGCGAGCACCCGCTTGTTGCGCGAGGCCCAGGCCCTCGCCCGGGTCTCGCACCCGAACGTGATCTCGGTCTACGAGGTGGGCACCTGGCGCGGGCAGGTCTTCGTGGCGATGGAGTTCATCGACGGCGAGACCTTCGAGGACTGGCAAAGGCATCCGGAGTTGGGGTGGAGCGAGATCTTGGAGGCCTACCTCGAGGCCGGCCGCGGGCTGATGGCCGCCCACGACGCGGGCATCGTGCACCGCGACTTCAAGCCCTCGAACGTGATGCGCGCTCGCGACGGGCGCGTGGTCGTGCTCGACTTTGGCCTGGCCCGCGACGCTTCGCGCCTGGCCGACGAGCCCGAAGGGCCGATCCTCGATCGCACCCGTCGCCTGCCCTCCGGACCCGATGTCGGCGCGTCGCCGGCGGCTGCTTCGGGTTCGGGCTCGGGTTCGGGCTCGGGCTCGGCTTCGGCTTCGGCTTCGGGCTGGCGGCGCTCGATGGGAGACGCGATGGCCACCCCGCTCACGCGTACGGGCGCGGTGATGGGGACCCCGGCCTATATGTCGCCCGAGCAGCACGAAGGTGGCCCGACCGACGCCCGCACCGATCAGTTCTCCTTCGCGGTGGCCTTGTACGAGGCGCTTTACGGCGAGCGTCCCTTCGAGGGCGGGAGCTTGGCCATGTTGGCCTCGGCCGTGATCGAAGGCCGCGTACGCACGGCCCCCGAGTACTCCCAAGTCCCCAGCTGGGTGCGCGACGAGCTGCTGCGCGCGCTGGCCGTGGATCCCGACGCGCGCTTCGACTCGATGGCCGATCTGCTCGCGGCCTTGCGCCCGCAACAAAGTCGCCGCGGCTGGCTCTACGCGGGCCTCGGGGTGACGGCGCTCGCCTTGGTGGTGGCGGTGCTGCTGTGGACGCGCGGCGAAGGTCCGACGGTCACGATCGACGCCGCGCGCGCGCAGCTCGACGCGGCCTTGTCCGCGGCCGAGGCCGAAGGGCGGGCCCTCGACGCCGAGGGGCGCGGGACGCCGGCCAACTTGCACTGGGATGCGCTGGTGCTCGCCCACGCGCGCGAGAGCATGGAGCGAGATCCGACCGAGGCCTTCGCCAGCTTGCGCCACCTCAGCGCCGGCGAAGCCGAGTCGGTCCCGGCCGCGCGCGTGCTGGCGGCCGAGGCGGTGGACCGCGGCGTGGCTTGGCGCGCACTTCGGATCGAGGGCCTGAGGGACGCGGAGATCGACGCGCTGGGACACCACGCCTTGTTTCTCGACGACGAGGGTCGCGTGCTGCACTGGCGCATCGACGACGAGCAGCTGCGGGTCTTCGAGGCGGGGGAGGGGAGCGCGCGTGAAGAGGCGGTGGCGATCGCCCTGGCCGCGACCGGGCGTATCGCGCTGGTCGCCGGGCGCGAGGGCACCTTGTGGGAGTACGACCTCGAAGAGGGGACGCGCAGCGAAGCCGTACCCCGCACGGGCTGTCGCGCGCCGGAGGTTCACCTCGATCGCGACGGCCGGCGCGCGGTCTTGCTGTGCGAGGGCAAGTGGCGTCGCCTGCGACAAGGCGCGCGCGGCTGGGACGACGCGCCGACGCCGACCTTGTCTGGACCCATTCGCGACCTGGTGATCGAAAGCGATGGCACCCGCTTGCTGGTAGCCTCAGGTGACGAGGCCGACGCGCCCGCACGGGTGATCTACGTGCCGCGCGGCGCCATGGCCCCGAGCGAAGAGGGAGAGCCCTTGCCCGGCGTGCGGGCCTTTGTCGCCCACCCCGGCGCGAGCGAGGCCGCCCATCACCTGCGCAGCGCTCAGGGGGTCTACGACCTGAGCCGAGAGTCCATCGCACGCAGCATGCCGCGCGAGGCCCCGACGGCCTTTGGCGCGGCCGGCTTGGTGTGGGGCGACGGCGAGGAGCTGGTGGTCGAGCGCGGCCGGGAGGGTCGACGCCTGCTCGGGCACGGCGCGCCCTTGCGGCGGGTCCTCGCGGCGCCGATCCAGTCCCGGGTGATCAGCATCGACGACCAGGGAGAGATCCGCGTGTGGCGGACGCGACGCGGCGGGGGTCGGATCTTGGATGCCGAGGGCGGCGGGGTCGAGGCTTTGGATCTCGCGGCCGAGGGCAGCTTGGCCTTTACCGGCGCGCGCGACGGACGGGTGAGCTGGCGCGAGCTGCCCCGCGGTCCCCAAAAGGAGATCGGCAAGCTCGCGGGGGTGGTGCGTCGCCTCGACGCCTCGCCGCGCGGCGACGCGGTGGCCGTGGTCGGGGACGCGGCCGGGGTCCGGATCTTTCGGCGTCGCGGAGAGCCGACGATCTTTGCCAAGGGGCAGCAGCCGGCGCGGGCCTTGGCGTGGAGTCATGGCGGAGATCGGGTGGCGGCGGGTGCATGCACCACCGGAGAAGCTTGCGCGGTGCACATCTTCGAGCCGGCCAGCGGCCGCGAAGTGCAACGGGGGGGCCCGGCACGGGCACCGACCGCCCTCGCCTTTGCGCCGGACGACGCGCGCGTGGCCGCCGTCGAGCCCGAAGACGACGGCGCACGGATCTGGATCGGCTCCACGAGACTCGAAGGCGCAGCCGAGCTCGAGCGCGCCG
>JAUIJR010000446.1 GCA_030431075.1 Polyangia bacterium
CTCTTGCTGGAGGGCGGAGTAGGCCGACATGGCGTTCTCGCGGTAGCCGCTGGCGAGCTGGAACATGCTGTGGTTCAGCGCGTGGAAGCCGGCGAGGGTCACGAACTGGAACTTGTAGCCCATGGCGCCGAGCTCGCGTTGGAACTTGGCGATGGTGGCGTCGTCGAGCTTCGCCTTCCAGTTGAAGGAGGGGCTGCAGTTGTAGGCCAGCATCTTGCCGGGGAACTTGGCGTGGATGGCCTCGGCGAAGCGCTTGGCCTCGCCCAGGTCGGGCGTCGAGGTCTCGCACCACACCAAGTCGGCGTAGGGGGCGTAGCTCAAGCCGCGGCTGATCGCCTGGTCCAGGCCCGGCTTGACGCGGAAGAAGCCCTCGGGGGTGCGCTCGCCGGTCAAGAAGGCGGCGTCGCGCTCATCGATGTCCGAGGTGAGCAGGGCCGCCGCGTTGGCGTCGGTGCGGGCGACCAGGACGGTCGGGGTGCCGCACACGTCGGCCGCGAGGCGGGCCGAGACCAAGGTGCGCACGAACTGCGAGGTGGGCACGAGGACCTTGCCGCCCAGGTGGCCGCACTTCTTCTCGGAGGCGAGCTGGTCTTCGAAGTGCACGCCGGCGGCACCGGCCGCGATCATGCCCTTCATCAGCTCGAAGGCGTTGAGGGGGCCGCCGAATCCAGCCTCGGCGTCGGCCATGATCGGCGCGAGCCAGTGACGCTGGGCGCCGCCCTCGCTGTGCTCGACCTGGTCGGCGCGCAGCAGCGCGTTGTTGATGCGCTCGACCAGCTTGGGCACCGAGTTCGCGGGGTAGAGCGACTGGTCGGGGTACATCTCACCGGCGATGTTCGCATCGGCGGCACACTGCCAGCCGGAGACGTAGATGGCCTGGAGGCCGGCGCGGACCTGCTGCACGGCCTGGTTGCCGGTGAGCGCACCGAGGGCGCGCACGGGCGCCTCTTGCTCGGTCATCAGCTTCCATAGGCGCTCGGCGCCGAGGCGCGCGATGGTGTGCTCGATCTGGTAGCTGCCGCGCAGACGGTCGACGTCGGCGGCGGTGTAGGGGCGCTCGATGCCATCGAAGCGCTTGTCGGAAAAGGTGATGCCCTTGCTTTGTTCGGTCATGGTTGGTTCTCGTTCCTGGTTGGGGTTCGGGGTGTGGGAACTGCGTTGGGGTGAAGGCCGGCTCAGTCGAGGTGCTCGTAGGCCGGCAAGGTGAGAAAGTCGGCCAGTTCTTCGGCCGTGGAGAGTTCTTCGAAGAGTTGGCGGGCGAGCTCGAACTTGCCCTCGGCGAAGCGCGCCTCGCCGAGCTGGCCGCGCAGGACCTTCATCTCGTCGTCGATGACGGCGGTGATCAGCGCCGCGTCGACGGTGCGACCGTCTTCGAGCTTGGCGCCGTGGCGTTGCCACTGCCAAACCTGAGCGCGCGAGATTTCGGCCGTCGCTGCGTCCTCCATGAGGTTGTACAGCGGCACGCAGCCGTTGCCGCGCAGCCAGGCCTCGAGGTACTGGATGCCGACGCGCACGTTCTCGCGCAGGCCGGCCTCACTGCGGGTCCCACCGGGCGCGGCGCACAGCTCTTCGGCCGTGACCGAGACGTCCTCGCGCAGGCGATCGATCTGGTTGTCCCCCTTGATGCCGGCGACGAAGACCTCGCGGGCGACGGGCACGAGCCCCGGGTGGGCCACCCAAGTGCCGTCGTGACCATCGGAGACCTCGCGCTCTTTGTCGCGGCGGACCTTGGTCAGCGCGCGGTCGTTGGCCTCGGGGTCGTTCTTGATCGGAATCTGCGCCGCCATGCCGCCCATGGCGTGGATGCCCCGGCGGTGGCAGGTCTGGATGACCAGCTGCGTGTAGGCGCGCATGAAGGGCTGGGTCATGCCGACCTGGGCGCGATCGGGGAGCACCGCGTTGGGTCGCGCGCGCAGGGTCTTGATGAACGAGAAGATGTAGTCCCAGCGGCCGCAGTTGAGGCCGGCCGAGTGCTCGCGCAGCTCCCACAAGATCTCGTGCATCTGGAAGGAGGCGGGCAGGGTCTCGATGAGCACGGTGGCGCGGATGCTGCCGCGCGGCACGCCCAGGGCGTCTTGGGCGAAGTTGAAGACCTCGTTCCAAAGGCGGGCTTCGCGATGGTCTTGCAGCTTCGGCAAGTAGAAGTAAGGGCCGGTGCCGCGCTCGAGCAGGGCCTTGGCGCCGTGAAAGAAGTACAGGCCAAAGTCGACCAAGCTCGCGGGGACCGTCTCGCCGTCGACCAAGATGTGGCGCTCGACGAGGTGCCAGCCGCGGGGGCGGGCGAGCAAGGTCGCGGTCTTCTCGGCGAGGGCGTACTTCTTTTGCTTGGCCTCGTCGTAGAACTCGATCGTGCCGCGGGCCGCGTCGCGCAAATTGACCTGCCCGTCCATCATGTTCGAGAAGGTCGGGGAGCTCGCGTCCTCGAAGTCCGCCATGAAGACGTCGGCGCCGGAGTTCAGCGCGTTGATCACCATCTTGCGATCGACGGGTCCGGTGATCTCGACGTGGCGGCGACGCAGGTCCGCGGGAATCTCGGCGACCTTCCAGTCGCCCTCGCGGATCTCGGCGGTCTCGGGCAGAAAGTCGAGCGGCTCGCCGGCATCGATGGCGGCTTGGGTCTGCTTGCGCGCGGCCAAGATGGCGGCGACGCGGGGCCGGAACTCGCGGACCAGCGAGGCCAAAAAGGCCTGCGCTTCGGGGTTGAGGATCTCCGCCTGAACATCGTTCAGCTCGGCGCGAATCTCGAGGGCGTTCGGGCTGCTCACGGCTTGTGAACTATTTTGCAGCTGACCCTAAACGTCAATAAGCATCGTGATTTCAATAAGTTATAGATGTAAAAGCAGATCCGTGTGAAACCGGTAAACTTGTAAAAGGAGTAAATTTTCGATGGCCATGAAGAACCTCGGGGCGAAGGTCCGCGGACAGCGACGGGCGCGCTCGTTGACGCAAGTCGAGCTCGCGCGGCGATTGGGCATCAGCCCCTCGTATTTGAACCTCATCGAGCACAACCAGCGGCCTTTGACGGCCGAACTGCTGATCAAGCTGGCGGCGGAGTTCCAGCTCGATTTCAACGACTTCGTGGCGGTTCAAGACGATCGCTTGGCCGCGGACTTGATGGAGCTCTTCTCGGATCCGCTCTTCGAGAGTCACGCCTTGAACTCGGCGGGGGTGCGCGAGTTGGCGGGGCAAAGCCCAGAGATCGCGCGAGCCTTGCTGACGCTCTACGGCGCCTACCAGTCTGCGCGCGCGAACGCCGACAACTTGGCGGGGCGCGTCTATGACGCCCAAGAAGGGATCGCCTCCGAGCCCTCCGGCACTCCGGCGCTCGAGCAGTTGCCGCAGCGCGCGCTTCCGAGCGAGGCGATCAACGACTTCATCCAGCGGCGGATGAACCACTTCCCCGAGCTCGAGCTGGCGGCCGAGACCTTCGTCACCGAGACGGGCATGAAGCTCGGCGGGCGCTTCGCCACGATGATGCGCTGGCTCGGGGAGCGCGGCATCGATGTCGTGATCGGGCGCGCGGGGCTACCCGAAGGCGCGCTGCGTCGCTACGACGCCGGGCACAAGCGGGTCTACCTGGCCGACGACCTGCCACCGCATACGCGGAATTTCCAGCTCGCGGCCCAAGTCGCGCTGATCCGCGAGCCGGCCTTGTTGCAGCGCCTCGTCGAGGGCTCGGGCCTAGCCGATGAGACGACGCAGGCGCTCGGCCGTGTCGTGCTCGCCAACTACTTCGCCGGGGCGACCTTGATGCCCTACCAGCAGTTTCTCGACGCCGCGCGGGCGCTTCGCTACGACCTCGAGCTGCTGGGCCATCGCTTCGGCACCGGCTACGAGCAGGTCTGTCATCGACTCACGACCCTGCGCCGTCCCGGGGCCGAGGGCATCCCGCTGCACATGATCCGCGTCGACCTGGCCGGCAACATCTCGAAGCGCTTTTCGGCCAGCGGGATCCGCTTTGCCCGCTTTTCGGGCGCGTGTCCGCGGTGGAACGTCTTTTCGGCCTTTCAGACTCCGGGCCGCGTGCGTGTCCAAATCTCGCGCATGCCCGAAGGCGAGGTCTTCTTTTGCGTCGCACGCACGGTGCCCAAAGGCAGCGGGGGCTACCACGCCCCGCACACCGTGCAGGCGGTGGGCCTGGGCTGCCAGATCAAGTTCGCCAAGGACATGGTCTACAGCGACGGCATCGATCTCGAGGCCCTCGAAGGGGTCATCCCCGTCGGAGTCACCTGCCGCCTTTGCGACCGCCAAGGCTGTGAGCAGCGCGTGCTGCCGAGCTTGCGCACGCGCTTGCGCGTCG
>JAUIJR010000447.1 GCA_030431075.1 Polyangia bacterium
CGGCAGCTGCGCCCGCCCGAGCAGCTCACGCGCACGACCTTGTTTTTGGCCGGTCGGATCCCCACGCTGGCCGAGCTCGAGCAAGTCGAGGCCGAGGGTCTCGACGCCGAGGCGGCCGAGGCCCTGGCTTGGGCCTTGCTCGAGCGTCCGGAGGCGAGGCGCAACCTCGGGGACTTCTTCGACGAGCTCTATCGACTGCGCGAGGTCGAGGGTGTGGCCAAGGACCTCGAGCTGCACCCCGAGTTCACGCCCACGCTCGCGGCCTCGATGCGAGCGGAGACCCTGCGTCTGATCGAGGACATCGTGTGGGATCGAGACGAAGATGTGATGTCGATGCTCGACGCCCCCTACGGCTGGGTCGACGCGGAGCTCGCCGCCCACTACGGACTCGCCGACCCCGGCGGCCTCGATCGCGTGCGCGTCGAGTATCCGCCCGAGCAGGGGCGCGCCGGCATCTTGGGGCAGGCGGCCTTTTTGAGTCGTCACGCGCACCCGGCCAAGACCTCGCCTACGCGCCGCGGCCTCTTCATCCAGACCAAGTTGCTGTGCTTCGACGTCCCGCCGCCGCCGCCGGGCGTCGACACCTCGATCCCCGAAGACGACGGCGAGCCCAAGACCCTGCGCGAAAAGCTGCAGGTGCACATGGAGAGCTCCGACTGCCGCTTTTGCCACTCGCTCATGGATCCGCTCGGCTTCGGGCTGGAGAACTACGGGCCCACCGGTGCTTGGCGGACGCACGAGCCCAACGGTCTACCGATCGATCCGCAGACCGAGGTCAGTGGCTTGGGCAGCTACGCCAACGCGGCCGGCTTGGGCAGTTTGCTGCGCGAAGAGCCTCGCGTGTCGGGCTGCTTGGTTCGCAACCTCGCGCGGCACGGCTTGGGCCAGATCGAAGACGAGCCCCAAGACCCGAGTGTCGACTACCTCAACGAGACCTTCATCGACCAGGGCCGTCACCTGCAGGAGTTGCTGGTGGCCATGGTCACCAGCAAGCTCTTCACCCGCGTCGGAGAGGCGAAGTAGGCGCGCCCATGTCCGGCAAGTTCGCCCGCAAGCATCTCAGTCGTCGCACCATGTTGCGCGGGCTGCTCGGCGGGGCCGCGGTGGCCGTGGCGCTGCCCCCCCTCGAGGCGATGCTCGACGCCCACGGCGAAGCGCTGGCCAACGGCGATCCGCTCCCGACGCGCTTCATCTCCTGGTTCTTCGGCAACGGCGTCCACCTCAATCGCTTCGAGCCCGAGGAGATCGGCCCGAGCTGGAGCTTGTCCGAAGAGCTCGCCCCGCTGGTCAACGTCAAAGACTACGTCAGCGTGCTGACCGGCCTTCGCAACCGCTGCGAGGAGCTCATCACCCACCACGAGGGCATGACCGCCTTCAGCGGCTACACGATGGCCGAGGCCTCCTTCGACGAGCTCTTCTCCAAAGCCGGTGGCCCCACCCTCGATCAGATCATCGCCGACTGCGTGGGGCAACACAGCATCATCGACAGCGTGCAGATCGGCATCTCGAAGCGCCCTTCCGTGATGGACGGCGGGACGACGATGCACGCCTTGTCGCACCGCGGCACCAACTTGCCGCTCTACCCGGAGACCAACCCCCAAAAGGTCTGGCAGACCCTCTTCGGCAACTTCGTGCCGCGCCCGGACGACCGCGCCTTGCGACAAAGCATCCTCGACGCGGTCGCCGACGACGCGCGGCGACTCAAAGGCGAGCTCGGCACGCACGACCGACAGCGCCTCGATGCCCACCTCGAGTCGGTGGCCGCCTTGCAAGCCAAGGTCGCCGCCGCACCGCCGGCCTGCGAGATCCCCGGCATGCCCAGCGAGACCAACATGGACGTCGGCGGCCGCGAGCCGCTGATCGCGGTGAACGACGCGATGAACTCGCTGCTGGCCTACGCCTTCCAATGCGACATCACGCGGGTCGCCAGCGTCATGTTCTTGCCCGGCGCGGGCGAGACGGTCTTCACCGACCTCGGCCAGGTGAACTCGCACCACGACAACACCCATGACTACCCCACCGCGCTCGAGCCCGTGCACGAGGCGGTCGTCTACACCATGCAGCGTTTCGCCGACCTGCTCGAGCGGCTCATGGCCACCGAGGAGATCGATGGCACCAACTTGCTCGACTCGAGCATCGTCTACTGTTCGAGCGACTGCGCCGAGGGCTGGTCCCACAGCGTGGAGCGCCAGCCCGTCATCTTGGCCGGCCACGGCCGGCAAAAGCTGATCCACCCCGGCATCCACTACCAAGCCGCCCCGCGACCGGGCGCCGCGGGCAACATCTCGGACGTGCTGCTCTCGGTGCTCAAGGCCTTCGAGCCCACGGCCACCGAGATCGGCGCCGGGGACCCGCGCTCGACCACGCCGCTGATGGCGATCACCGGCCCGAACTGGGCCGGCTGAGCGCCGCCCATCGCACTGCGCTCAGGGGCGGGTGTAGGTGAACTGGACGACCGACTCGGCGGAGGCTTCGCCCTCGATGGCGGTGACGAGTTCGGCCATGGTCGAGTCGATCGTGACCCCGGGCAGGCTCGCGCTCGTCCCCTTGTAGAGGCGGAACTCGTAGTCGTGCGTCTCGCCGCTGGGCGGGCAAGGCCCTCGGTACTCGCGGATGACGCCGTCGATGTTGATCGCCTGCTTGGTCCCGCCGGTCTGCGGATACAGTCCAAAGGGGACCGGCTCGAGGAGCGCGGTTCGGTCCCCCGGCATGTCCCACAAGACCCACATGGTCTGGCTCGTGGTGAGGTTGGTCAGGACCAAGTGGTGGCGGGTGGCCGCAGGCAAGACGTGCCAGCTCATGTTGGGTGAGATCTCATCCATCGGCGCGTCGCATGTGTGCTGGACCGGAATGGCGCCCCCCTCGCTGACGCCCGTCACCGTGAAGGTGAAGTCGTCGACGGTACCGTCGCCGTCACCATCGCCATCGCCATCTCCGTCGCCATCGCCGTCCCCGTCGCCGTCTCCGTCTCCATCGCCATCACCGTCGCCATCTCCATCACCGTCTCCGTCTCCATCTCCATCGCCGTCTCCGGTCGTGCCGTCGCCATCGCCGTCCCCATCCCCGTCCCCGTCTCCGTCCCCACTCGTGCTGTCTCCGTCGCCGTCGCCCGTCGTGCTGTCCCCGTCCCCGTCCCCGCTGCTGCCGCTCTCACTTTCCCCGCCGCTGCTCGAGCTTCCATCCATGGGGCACTCGCACGCGCCATAGCCTTGACCATCGGCGTTGCAGGACTGAACGCCGACCTCCCCGCCGACGCAGGGGCAAAACTCGACCTTCCCGGGCTCGCACACGCCCCCAGTCTCGCCATCCTCACCTCCCGAGTCGCCGCAGCCCGCGACGGTCAAACAAAGTCCAAAAAGCCAAGACGCCGAAGCCGGCCGAAATCTCATGAGATCATCTTAGTGCATCGGGTCGCCCGCGCGCGACGCCCCGATTGCCCCGTCCGTCGCCAGCTCGAGGTGTAGGCGAGCCCCCCACACCGCGCTCAGGGAAACTGAACGCCGGCCGTAAACCACAGCGCGCGACCCGGGCACTCCGCGTCGAGCGCGTCCGATGCCCGAGACCGCGCGCTGCGCCCTAGGGATTCCCCGATGCCTTGAAGACCGCGATCGCGCTCGCAAAGCCTCCATTTTGAACCGGAAAAGTGAAGATGTTGGTCACGTCAACCGACGACGGCGTCCCCGTGGCCGTGAATTGGTTCGAGTTACCGAAGCGCTTTTCGAAGGCCACCGCGAAGCCGGGGCTCACCCCGAGCAACTCGGGCACCGAGCCAAGCGCCGTCGATGCCACATGTACGGCAACCGTCCCCGTGCTCGAGGCGACAGCCGAACTGGTGACCTGCCCATCGCCACTGATCGTATCGGGGTTGGACGCAACCACGTCGAGTTCGTCGACACCGTTGAGGCGAAACACCGCCGCGTGCTGCCGGTTGTTGTAGGTACCGCCACCGCCCAGAGACACCGTCAGCGTCGTGTCCACCAAGACGTCCTCGGTGAGCACCGTGTACCAGATCGCACTCGTCGTCAGCGAGTTGCTCTGCGACTGCTCGACCGCCAACACGTAGGTGTTGCCAGCGTCGTCGCTGATGCCATCGACCGCGAAATTCAGACCGCCTTGTTGGCTGACTGCGATGGCCACGAGATCACCGGGCTCGAGCGAGGCGTCTCCGTAGTCGAAGGTGTAGCTACCGACAGTGCCGCCACCTTGTGAAACGCTGATGATGTTGTCGACGGACACCCCGTCTCCGTCTCCGTCTCCGTCTCCGTCTCCATCTCCGTCTCCATCGCCATCTCCATC
>JAUIJR010000029.1 GCA_030431075.1 Polyangia bacterium
TTGTTCACCTGCTACCCCAAGGTGGACGCGGCCGAGGACCGCGAGGTCCCCAAAGACCTCGCCGCGGTCGATCGCGGGGGCTACCTGGTCGACGCCGTGGCCGCGTGCTCGACCTGCCACGCCGAGCGCGACTGGACCCGCCTGGGGGGCCCGCCGCTGCCCGGCGCCGCCAATGTCGGCGGGGCCCGCTTTGACCGAGAGCTCGGCTTGCCGGGCGTCTTCGTGACCCCGAACTTGACCGCGGCCCACCTGGGCGACTGGAGTGACGGTGAGATCGCCCGGGCCATCGTCTCGGGCGTGGACGCCCAGGGCACGCCCTTGATGCCGGTGATGCCCTACCTCTCCTACGCCGGACTGTGTGGCGAGGACGTCGACGCGATCGTGGCCTACCTGCGCACCTTGCCGGCCGACGCGCGGCACCTCGACGCGCGGGAGCAACGCGAGCTGGACTTCCCCCTCCCCTTGCTCATTCGCACCTTCCCGCAAAGCGGTGAGCTCGGGCCCTGCCCGCTCGAGCAAGACGCGGCCGAGCTGCGCGGCGGCTACCTGGCGCGCGCGGCCGGCTGCGGCAACTGCCACACGCCCATGAAAGAGGGCCGCCCCGTGCTCGACAAGTCCTTTGCCGGCGGCTCGCCCTTTTTGGTGATGCGCCCCGACGGCAAGACCCAGACCGTGCATGCGCCCAACATCAGTGCCGACCCCAAGACGGGGATCGGCAGCTGGTCGAAAGCCGAGTTCGTCGAACGCTTCTCGCGCTACCGCGACCCCGCGCAGCTGGAGTTGGGACCCGAGGATCGCCCCAGCAACATGCCCTGGGCCGCCTACGCGCAGATGAGCGACGCAGATCTCGAGGCCATCTACGACTTTTTGATGAGTCAGCCCCCGGTGGCCAACCGCGTCCGTGGCTACACCGAACGCGCCTACGCCGGGCCCGACGCGCACTGAGGCGCGTACACTCTCGGCCGTGAGCTCGCTGCCCCGCTTTCGGCCGCCCCAGCTGGGCTTTTTGGCCATCGTGGTGATGGCCATGGTCCTCGGTTTTGGCGCCGCAGCCGGCGCCGACCACTCCGAGGGCGCGCAGCGGATGACGGCGGCTGCCTTGGGTCCGTGGATGCTGCTGGCCGGACTCCATGCGCGCCTCGACGCCTTCTTGCGGGCGCCGGAGCGCAAGGCCTGGCTCAGCTTGCCGATCGCCCCCACCGAGCACTGGCGCGCCGCGCAACGCGAACGAAGGTGGGGATTGGCCTTGGCCGTGACGGCGGGCTTGGCCGGCTTGGCTGTCCCCGCGCTGCTGGGCGGGCTGCATCGACCTTTGGTGACCCTTTGCGAGTTCGCCTGGCTCGGCCTTTTTGCCGCGCTGATCGAGCCGTGCATCCCCGCGTGGTCCAGCTGGCTGGGGCGGCGCTTCGACGACACCGCCCCTGCGACGCACGCCCAGCGGGCGCTCGGCGGCGGCTGGACCTCGCCGGAGGCCGTGGTTCATCTCTACGCGCCGGCTGTCGGGGTGCTCGGGGCGACCGCCTTGGCGATGCCGGGGCAACTCAGCATCGAGCGCGCCTTCGAGGGCATGGCCCTCGAGACCCCGCACTGGGCCCTCGCGCTCGCGCCCCTGGCGGCGGCCGCGTGGCTGCGGGTCCGCGCCCGCTCGCAGTACGCGACGGGCTACTTCGAGTCGGTCGCGTGGCTCGACGAAGCGACCCGAGCGCTCTCGGGCGACGGCTACCCCCGCGCGACGCCCCGCTTCGCGGCGTGGGTCAAAGACCCCTGGGTTCGCCTGCAGCTCATCTCCTTTTGGCGCCAGACCCCCGGGGCCCCGCTGCGGGTGCTCGCCTTGCTGGCGGCGCCCTGGACCGCCTTGCTGGTCGAGCTCCCCCTGGGGCTTTGGGCGGGCGCCTGCGTGGCCATCGCCTTGCTGTGGATCGAGCCCCTGTCGCGCCTGCGCGAGCTCGGGCGTGCCACCCGTTGGCGCCGCTTCGGTGCGAGCTTGCCCCTGGCCTCGTCCGCTGGCGTTGGCGGTGCCGGGTCGAGCGCGGTGCCGCGGGGCGCCTGGGCCTGGCTGGCGGCGCCTTTGGTCTTGAGCTTGTCCGAAGTGCTTTGGGTGTGGAGGATGCAGGCATGAGCGCCCTGCCCCTCGACGTGCGCGGCCTGTCCAAGTTCTACGGACAGCACCGCGTCTTGGAGGAGCTGCAGCTGCAGGTCCAAGCGGGCGAAGTGGTCGCGCTGCGTGGGCCCAACGGCTCGGGCAAGAGCACCTTGCTGGGCTGTTGCAGCGGCGGGGTCATCCCGGACGCGGGCGAGCTGCTCATCACCGGCGTCGATCTGCGTCGCCAGCCGCTCGAAGCGCGCCGTCACATGCGGGTGCTCCCCCAGCAAAGCGAGCTGCCCCCGGGCCTCACCGGGCGCGAGCTGCTCGCATTTTGGGCCGAAGTCTTCGCCGCGACCCCGGCCGACCGCACCGAGGCCGAGGCCCTCGGGGAGCTGGGCGAGGCCCTCGATCGCCTGGCCAGCACCTACTCGGTGGGCATGCAGCGCCGCCTGCACTTTGGGGCGATGGCCATGGGCCGCGCGGCCTTGTTCATGCTCGATGAGCCCTTCGCCGGAGTCGACGGGGCCGGACGTGAGCGCCTGTGCAAATGGTTGCAGGCCCAGGCCCAAGCGGGCGTCGGCATCTTGTTGGCCGCCCACGACGCCGATGCGAACGAGCTGCGCGCCCTCGGGGCTCGTGAGTACCGCGTCGGGAGCGACACCGCCGCAGCCCCCGATGGAGACGCCGATGGCTGAGCGGCCCTCGGTCTGCATCGTCGGCGCGGGCGCGATCGGAAGCTACGTAGGCGCCTGCCTCGCCGCCGGCGGTCACGAGGTCCACATGCTGATGCGTCGTCCACTCGAGGCGCCGCGCGTGTTCACCGACCTCGAAGGCAAGCGCATCGATCCCGCGGGCCGCTTGCACTTTCACCACGAGGGGCACGCGCCTTTGTTGTCGTCGTGCGCGGTGGCAGCCGTCGCCGTCAAGAGCAAGGACACCGACACGGCCGCGGCGCAGCTCGCGTCGCAGCTCGCCGCCGGGACGCCGGTCTTGTCGCTGCAAAACGGCCTCGACAACGCCCATCGGCTCCAAGCGCATGGCCTGCGTGCCCTGCATGGCGTCGTGACCTTCAACGTCTTCGTCGACGGTGCCCGCTACCAGCAAACGACCAGCGGCCCCCTCTTCATCGAGGCCAGTCCGGCGCTGCCCGAGCCCTTCGACTCGGTGGCCCGTCGCGGGGGGCTCGACTTTCGACGCAGCCCCTCGATCGACGCGCTCGCCCGCGGCAAGCTGATCTTGAACCTCAACAACGGCGTGTGCGCAGCCGCGGGGGTCTCCATCGCCCGCTCCGTTCAGACCCGCGAGCTTCGCCGCTGCTACGCGGCGTGCATCCGCGAAGCCTTGGCCGTCTTCGAGGCGCGCGGCGAAGCGGTCGAACGCCTCGGCAAGCTGGCCCCCCGCCTCATCGCCACCGTCTTGCCCTGGCCGGACGCGATCGTCCGCGTGCTGGCGCGCCCCATGGTCCGCATCGACCCGAGCGCGCGCAGCAGCACCCTGGTCGACCTCGAGGCGGGGCGCCGCACCGAGATCGACGAGCTCAACGGCGACATCGTGCGCCTCGGCGAAGAGGCCGGAGTCCCGACCCCGGCCAATCGGATCATCCGCGACTGGGTGCACCGCCTCGAAGGCATGTACCCGGAGCTGGTGCACCCGTCCGCAGCCACGCTCTGGGCGGAGCTCCGTACGGCCTGAAGCTTCGCTTTGGGTGGCCGACCTCGCCCCTGCTCATCGGTGGGCTATGCTTCCCGCATGCGCTACCTATTGCTGGCCGGCTCGCTCGTTGCGGTCGCCGCGAGCTGTTTGCTTAGCGCCGAGCACGCCTGCCACCAGCGCGTACTGGCCGCCCACGGCTGTTGCCCCTTTTGTCAGGACGACTGCGAAGTGTCCGAAGAGTTGCTCGAGCGGGAGTGTGGCGCCGACGCGGACCCCAACCGAGTGCCGGCCGCCGCCCTCCTGGACGAAGAGCAGAAGGAACACGAAAGCACCGAGTCGGGCGTTTAGGGCGCAGCCTCGACCGGTTGGGGCTTGGGCGCTTCGCCCTCGTCTCGTTCGGCCAGGCACTCCATGAGCTCGTCGATGGCGGGCACGCAGGGGTCCTGCGGCATCAAGCGCTGCATCCCCATCGCGGCCGCGTGTTCACACGCGGCGCCGCCCGGCGCGAGCTTGCACGCCACGATGCGGTCTTGAAACTTCTTGCAGGGGCCCTGTTCTGCCCGCAGCTCGTCGTACTTCGAGATGCACTCCTCGACGGTGCCGCCGTTGCACTCGCTCTCCATCTTGCAGTAGGCGCGGTAGTCCGCGCCGGTGAAGAGGTCGTCAAAAAAGACGGCCACCAGCGCCGCGATGGCGAACAAGAGGATCGTGATCGGCACGAGCTTTTTCATGGAAGTCCTCAGTAGACCAACACCGACTCGATGCGCTGGCCCGAGAGCTTCGCGCGGCCCTTCAGGGCTTCGAGCTCGACCAAGAACAAGCAGGCATGAACCCTCGCCTCGGCGGCCTCGACCAACTCACAGGCGGCTCTGGCTGTACCCCCGGTGGCCAGCAGGTCGTCGACGATGAGTACGCCTTGCCCGGGACGCAGTGCGTCCACGTGCATCTCGAGCTGGTCCTCGCCGTACTCGAGTCCATAGCTCGCCGCGTGGGTGGCCGCCGGCAGCTTGCCGGGCTTGCGCAGGGGCACGAAGGCGGCGTTCAGTTCTCTGGCCAGCATCGGGCCGAACCAAAAGCCCCGTGACTCCATCCCGACCACGGCGTGCACCTCCGAGGCGAGGTCTCGGACTTTGTCGAGCTGGGCTTCGAGCGCCAGCTCGAGCAGCGCGGCGTCACCGAGGATCGGGGTGAGATCGCGAAACAAGATGCCCGGCTTGGGGAAGTCGGGGATCGAGCGCACGGCGGCGCGGAGTCGGTCGTGCTCGGCGGTCATGGGCTTCAGCTTTGCAGGGGGGCGGCTTGGACCTCGTCGAAATCCGGTCCCGCGATGCGCGTGCGCCAGCGGTCCAAGCTCGGGGCCGTGCAGTCGAGCGCCAAGGGGGTCAAGCTGGCGAAGCCGCGGCGCGTCGCCCAGACGTCCGTCCCCTCTTGGCCGTCGGCCGCCGCGTCGGGCGGGCCGCCGATCCAAAAATAGGGTCGCCCTTGAAGGTCGCGGCGCGCATCCACCTTGTCTCGATAGATCCGTTGGCCGAGCCTGGTCACGACCGGGGCCTCGCCCACGGGCTCGCGGGGGACGTTGAGGTTCAAGAGCACCGGCGGCGCCGCACTGTCGGCGGCGGCCAGCATCTCGGCGATGACCTTTCGCGCGTGCGGGAGTACGCCGTCCAAGCTGGCGTCGCGGTCGTGCGAGACGGCCAAGGCGTCACAGCCACGAAGCTGCCCCTCGCGGGCCGCCCCCACCGTGCCCGAGTAGTAGACGTCGGAGCCGAGGTTGTAGCCGTGGTTGATGCCCGAGAGCACCAAATCCGGGGCGCGATCGCACAGGTGCAAGGCACCGACGTAGACGCAATCGACCGGCGTACCGGTGACGGCCCAGGCGCCTGGACGCACCTCGAAGACCCGCAGCGCGTCGTGCAAGCTGATCGAGTGCGAGACGCCAGAGCGGTCCTGCGAAGGCGCGCTCACCACGACTTCGCCGAACTCACCGGCCAGCTTCGCCAGCGCCATGATCCCGGGCGCGTGCACGCCATCGTCGTTGGTCACCAAGATGAGCGGACGGCTCACCTGGGCCCAATAGCACGCCCGGACGGGCCGATGGGAAGGGCCCCTCCGATGGCAGGCATCGGGCATAAAGATGGCGGCTCCGGTCTCCCGGAGCCGCCTCCGCTGGTCGGGGCGAAAGGATTCGAACCTTCGACCCCTTGACCCCCAGTCAAGTGCGCTACCAGACTGCGCTACGCCCCGAGCGGGCGCCGTGTATAGCCCCTGCCCGGGCCACGCACAAGCCCCGTAGCGCCAAAAATTGCGGCCCTAGGCGGGGTCGCGCTCTGGGCGCGCGCTCAGAGATCCGCCCGGCTCGACCTCGCGGACCAGGGCGTCCGCGCCCCCGATCCGACGCACGTACTCGGCGGGATCGGCCGCGGCCAAAGTGGTGCTGTCGTCCTCGCGCAGGACGGCCCACAACGCGTCGATCTGCTCGCGCACCGGTCCGAGGGATTGCCGCGCGCGATAGCCCCCCTCGGGACGCGCGGCTTTGACCTCCGTGCGCCCGCGGTCGAGCTCTTGGCGCGCCCCCGCGATGGTGAACTTTCGATCGTAGAGAAGGTGCTTGATCTTGAGCACCGTCTCGACGTCTTTGCGTCGATACACCCGCTGCTTCGTCCGCGACTTTTGAGGCCGCAAGCTCGGGAACTCCGACTCCCAGTAGCGAAGCACGTAGGGCTCGACGCCCACGATCTCCGAGACCTCTCCGATCTTGAAGTAGAGTTTGTCGGTGCCGAGGTCCAAGTCGTCATCGACGCGCGTCGATCGACGGCGTCCACGACCCTTGGCGCGTCCTCGCACTTTGCCGGCCATGCCGAAACTCAGCCTTCGTTGAGGGCGGCCTTGAGAACGTTGGAGGGCTTGAAGGTCAAGACGCGGCGCGCCTCGATCATGATCTCTTGGCCCGTTTGCGGGTTGCGTCCCGGCCGAGGCTTCTTGTCGCAGACGACGAAGTTTCCGAAACCCGAGATCTTGATCTTGTCTCCGGTCTCCAACACGGCCTTCATCGAGTCGAACACTTCGTCGACGATGTCCGCGGCCTCCTTTTTGGAGAAGCCACCGACGCGGTCACATACCCGCTCCACGATGTCGGCCTTCGTCATGCAGCCATGCTGACGTACACGGAAGCGTCACGCAAGGGTGACGCCTCGAGGGCGCCGCCCCCCGAAGCCAGCCGGCATCCCCCACCCTGCGCAGCGAGTGGGTGCGCCCCTGCACCGCTTACAAGTCTCGCTTGCAGATCTGGCGGCGATCCGCTCAGCGGATCTGTGCGCGCGCATCGAGTTCGAGCACGCCACTCAAGATCGCCTGCACGATCTCCTCGTGACGCCCTCGCAGATCATCCTCGGTCGGGGTGCCCTCGTCGGCGCGGTAGTGAAAGCGAAGGGACAAAGATCGTCGCCCCGCCTCCACGCCCTTGCCTCGGTAGTCGGCCACGACCTCGATGGCGTCGCGCGAGCTGTCACCCGCGGCGAGACGTACCGCGCCGGCGTCGGCGGCGGTCGCACACGCGAGCGCGAGGTCCACGATCGTAGAGACCGGCACCGCGAGATCCAGATCGAGCGAGAGGTCGCGACTGCTGGCGGGAAAGCGCGGCAAGCCCTCGTGGCCGCGGCTCGATGCGCGTTCGAAACTCTCCAGCCAAAACTCGGCGTACACCAAGGTCCATGCGCGCGGCAGGTCCCAAGCCTCGACGAGATCGGGGTGAACTTCGCCCACCGCTCCGTACACCTGTTCGCCGTCGGGGCTGCACAAGCGCGCGACGACGCCCGGGTGCCAGCAGCGTTGCGCGCCTTCGGGGGATCCGTTGAGCGCGCGGCCCTCGAGACCCATGCGCTCCAACACCGAGAGCCCGCTCGCCACGGCGGCCATCACCTCGCTGTTCTCATCCGCCCACAAAAATCCCGCTCGGGTGCGCTCTCGTGGCAGCTGCGCGTCATTTTCGCGGGTGTGCCCGCTCCACGCCGGCGCCTGAGCCCAGTCGTAGACCCGGCCCACCTCGAACAAGCGCAAGGGCCGAGCGTGCCGCGACATGTTGAGCTTGGCCGCCTCCATCAAATTCACCAGCATGTGGGTGCGCAGATGGGCGTGTTGTTGGCGCAGGGGGTTGTCGACCACGACGGCACTCCCGGCCGCGACGGCCCCCATGCGCTCGCTCGCCACCGGGTCCTCGAAGCCGATCGAGACGAGCTGGTGCATCCCGGCTTCGGCCAGGGCCTGCGTGATGCGCAAGGTGGGCGACCCCGGCTTGCCGGCTTCGAGGCTGTCGCGTCGTGGCACGGGGGTCGCCGGCAGGTGCTCGAGGCCCCAAAAGCGCATCACCTCTTCGATGAGGTCGACCTCGAGGCCGAGGTCGGGGCGATGGCTCGGGGCCAGACAGCGCCAGGCGTGCTCGCCGAGGTGTTCGGTCGCCTCGATCTCGAGACCCAGTCGCTCGAGAATGGCGCGCGCCTCCTCGTCGGGGATCTCCATGCCCAAGAGCCCACCGATCTTGGGCGGGCGCAACATGATCGCGGGGCGCGTCGGCATCGTCGCGTCGTCCCGCACCTCGCAGCGCGCGCTCAGCTTGGCCTCGCACAGGTCCTGCAAGAGCCACAAAGCGCGGGCGGCCGCGAGCTCGAGTCCTTCACCCCAGTCGACGCCGCGCTCGAAGCGATGACTCGAGTCGGTGTGAAAGCCGTGACGCCGCGCGCTTCGTCGCACGGGACCCGGCGCGAACCAAGCCACCTCGAGTAGGATCCGGTCGCAGCCCGGCTCGACCATCGAGCGCTCGCCGCCCATGACCCCGGCCAGGGCTTGGGGGGCTTGGGCGTCGGCGATCACCAGATCGTCCTCCCCCATCTCGATCTCGCTCGCGTCGAGGGTCGTCATGGACTCGCCGGCCGTCGCGGGCCGAACGACCACCCGGCCCTCGCCGAGATGCCCGCGGTCGAAGGCGTGCATCGGCTGACCGAACTCCATCAAGCAAAGGTTCGTGATGTCGACGACGTTGCTGATCGGGCGCAGGCCCACGCGATGCAGGCGCAAGCGTAGCCACGCCGGGGAATCACCGACCTTGGCGCCCTCGAGCGCGAAGCCCAGGTAGCGAGGGCAGCGCTCGCGCGCGGCGCTCACGACGGTCACCAACTGCTTGTCCTCGGGCGCGGCCTCGATCGCCTCGGGGTCCAAGGTCACCGGTGTTTGCAGTCGGCGGCCCAACAAAGCCCCAAGGTCGCGGGCGACACCCCAGTGCCCCAAGGCGTCGGGGCGGTTGGGGGTCACCGAGATCTCGATGACCGTGTCCTCGATGCCCACCAGGGCCTCGGACAAGGCCGTCCCGGCCGACCAGTTGCGCGGCAGGATCATGATGCCGGCGTCGTCGGGTCCGATGTCGAGCTCGACCTCGCTGCAGATCATGCCGCTCGACTCGATTCCGCGAAGCTTGCGACGACCGATCTCGAAGCCACCGGGCAACGAGGCGCCGACTCGAGCGAAGGCAACCTTGCCTCCCGGCTCTGGCAGGTTCGATGCGCCGCAGACGACCGTCAGTGTCTCTTGCCCGTCGAAGAGCGAGACGACGTTGAGCTTGTCGGCCTCGGGGTGCTTTTCGACCGACTTGATCTCGCCGACGACGACGCCGGGCAGACTCCCGTAGTGCGTCACCCCCTCGACCTCGAGGCCCAAGCGGGTGAGCCCGAGTTCCACCGCCTGGGGATCCAAGCGCGGGTCTTGGGGCCCGGTGAGCAGTTCGTCCAACCAGTTCAGCGAGATCAGCACGGGTACTGCTCCAAGAAGCGAAGGTCACCTTCGAAGAAGATGCGCAGGTGAGGCACGCCGTAGCGCAGCATGGCCATGCGATCGATGCCAAAGCCAAAGGCCCAGCCGGTGTAGCGCTCGGGGTCGAGGCCGCAGGCTTCGAAGACGGCGGGATGCACCATCCCCGAGCCCCCGAGCTCGATCCATCCGCTGCCCTTGCACACCGAGCAGCTCGCGCTGCGCCCGGCGTCGCGGTCTTTCTTGCAAAAGACGCACTCGACATCGAACTCCGCGCCCGGCTCGACGAAGGGGAAGTAGCTGGGCCGAAAGCGCAAGGCGAGCGCGTCGCCAAAGAACTCGCCCACGAAGCGATACAAGGTCGCCTTGAGGTCGGCCATGGTCACGCCTTCGTCGACGTAGAGCCCCTCGATCTGGTGGAACATGGGGCTGTGGGTCGCGTCGTCGTCCCGCCGAAAGACGGTGCCCGGCGCGATGATGCGGATCGGCGGCTTTTGGCCGAGCATCGTCCGCACCTGCACCGGCGAAGTGTGAGTACGCAGGACCAAGCCGGTCTCTTCGCCCCCTCGACCTTCGCGGTCGCGGACGAAGAAGGTGTCTTGCATGTCGCGGGCGGGATGCCCGGGCAAGATGTTGAGGCGGTCGAAGTTGTAGTCCGCGCTTTCGACGTGGGGGCCGTCCGCGACGTCGAAGCCCAGCGCGCCAAAGATCTCTTCGAGGCGCCGCCAGGTGCGGGTGATCGGATGCAGCGTGCCGACCTCGGGTCCACGCAAGACCGCGCTGAGATCGACACGACGCGCGAGCTCTGCCTCTCGCGCGATGGCATCGAGCTCGGCGCGGCGAGCCTCGAGTCCGGCTTCGAGCTCGCCTTTGATGGCGTTGAAGCGCTGACCGAAGAGCTTCTTCTCGTCCGGGCTCAGCTTGCCCATCTGGCGGCGAAGGAGGCTGACGCTCCCCTTCTTGCCCAAGTATCGGACCTGCAGATCGTACAAGCCCGCTTCGTCGGTGGCCGACTCGAGGTCGGACTTGAACGAAGCGAGCTGTTCGTCGAGCTGCGCTGCGAGTTGCGAGGCGGCGCCGGTGGCGGGCGACTCGTTCGAGTTGTCTGGCATGGATTCCCTACTCCCGGGGGCGCCGGGCGAGGGTCCTGGCGCCGAAATTGGACTACAGCGCGGCCTTGGCGGTCGCGACGACTTGGGCAAAGCCCGCGGGATCGAACACGGCGAGGTCGGCGAGGACCTTGCGGTCGAGCTCGATGCCGGCCTTTTTGCAGCCTTCGATCATGCGGCTGTACGACATGCCGTTGAGGCGGGCGGCCGCGTTGACGCGGACGATCCACAAACGACGCATCTGACGCTTGCGTTGCTTGCGTCCGACGTAGGCGTGCATCCAAGCGTGGCGCACGGCCTCGGCGGCGCGGCGGTACATGGTGCGCCGGCCCTGGCGGAAGCCCTTGGCGGACTTCAGCATGCGGTTGCGGCGGCGGCGGGCTTTAAATCCTCGTTTTGCGCGGGGCATCTCGGTCTCCTACTCGTATCTTTCGATTGGGCTCTCGACGTGGGCGATCACTTGGCGCCGTAAGGCAGCAACTTCTCGATGCGCTTTTGGTCGGGCTCGGAGACGACGGTGGTGCCACGAAGGCGACGCACGCGGTCGGGACGCTTCTTGGTGAGGATGTGGTTCTTGTGCGAGTGCTTGCGCTTGATCTTGCCGGTTCCGGTGAACCGAAAGCGCTTCTTGGAACCACTGTGGGACTTCATTTTGGGCATGGCTTATCTCCGCCGTCCTGGTCGGTCCCGGCGGCTTTTGACCGCGCTTGGGGACCCCGAAAGGAGGGGCTGTGTACCCCAGCCCCCCTCGAACCGCAAGCGCCCGGCGCGTGGCCCATTTGGACCGCTACCGGGCGCTTTCTCACGCATTTTTGGGGGCCCATCGAGCCCCCAGACTGGCCTCAGGCGTCGGCCGCGTTCTCCGCGGGCGCGGACTCCGGGGCCTCTTTTTTGGGCGGCGCCTCGGCGGCGCTGGCCTTCTCCTCGTCGCCCGGCTTGTCCGCCTTGGGCTTGGCCGCGGGCTGGTTCCGCTTGGCCTTGGGCCCGAGGATCATCGACATGCGGTTGCCCTCCATGCGGGCGACCTGGACGATGGTGGCGAGATCGTTGGTCTCTTTGCAGACGCGATCGAGCACGGCGCGACCGGTCTCCGGGTGCACCACCTCGCGGCCGCGGAACTGGACCAACAAGCGGACCTTGTTGCCCTCGTCCAAGAAGCGGCGCGCGTGCTTGAGCTTGAAGTTGAAGTCGTGGTCTCCGATCTTCGGTCGGAACTTCACTTCCTTCATCTCCTGCGAGCGCTTGCCCTTTTTGCCCTCACGCTCGCGTTTGGCCGTCTCGTACTTGAACTTGCCGTAGTCCAAGATCTTGCAGACCGGCGGGTTGGTCTTGGGGTTCACCTCGACGAGCTGGAGCCCTTGCTCCTGCGCGCGCGCGATGGCGTCTTGAGTGGAGATGATGCCGAGCTGGGTGCCGTCGGCGTCGATGACCCGAACCTCGCGGACGCGAATGCGTCGATCGACTCGGTGGGTCTCGGAACGGCGGGGCGCTGGCTTTGAACGTCTGCGTGCTATCTTCTTTTCTCCTGCAAGGTGTGGGCGCGGTCTTGCGGCTTCGAACCGCGGGGGCGTACCCACCCCCCAAGGACCTTCTCGGCCTTTAAACTGCCGGGCCAGGCCCGGAAGCGGGCTGACGGTGCTTCGCTTCCGGCTTTTTTGCAAGCCCATACGGCGCCGGAGCGCCGCTTTTGGAGCTTCGAAGGTGTGACGATGCGCCCGAACTCAAAGCGGGAGCCTCGCCTCTTCGGACAAGCGCGTCACAAAGGCCTCCAAAGACTCGGCCTCGCCGGTCTTTCCGTCGCGGGTACGGGGCGCCACCTGGCGCGCTTCGACCTCTTTGTCGCCCAAAACGAGCATGTAGGGCACGCGAAGCAGGGTCGCCTCGCGGATCTTGAGCCCCAGCTTTTCGCTGCGTTCGTCCACTTCGACCCGAATTTTAGCCGCACGCAGCGCATCGGCCACCTCGCGGGCCCAATCGGCGTGGGCGTCCGTGATCGGCAAGACGGCGACCTGCACCGGCGCGAGCCAGGTCGGGAACTTGCCGGCGGTGTGCTCCAAGTAGACGCCGAAGAAGCGCTCGAGCGAGCCGAGCATGGCCCGGTGAATCATCACCGGGCGGCTGCGGCCGTCGTCCGCATCGACGAATTCGAGCTCGAAACGCTCGGGAAGCTGAAAATCTAGCTGCACGGTGCCCAGCTGCCACGAGCGCCGCAGGGCGTCCCGCACCTGAAAGTCGATCTTCGGCCCGTAAAAGGCGCCGTCGCCCTTGTTGATGACGTAGGGCAAGCCCTGCGCTTTCAACGCAGCTTCGAGGGCCGCCTCCGCGCGATCCCAAGTTTCGACCTCGCCCAAAAAGCCCTCGGGGCGGGTGCTGATCTCGATCTCGGGCTGGTCGAAACCAAAGGCCCGGTAGCACTCGAGAATCATGGTCGTGACGTTGACGATCTCCTGCTCGATTTGGTCGAGGCGGCAAAAGATGTGGGCGTCGTCCTGGCAAAAGGTACGGACCCGCGTCAGGCCGTGGGTCGCCCCGGCCCGCTCGTAGCGGTGCAAGCGCCCAAAGTCGGCCATGCGGATCGGCAGCTCGCGGTAGCTGTGCCGCGTGCTCTTGAAGAGCATGCAGTGGCTCGGGCAGTTCATCGGCTTGACCCCATACTCGCGCTCGTCGATCTCACACGCGAACATGTTGTCGATGTAGTGATCGTAGTGACCGGAGCGCTTGAAGAGCTCCATGTCGAAGATCTGCGGGGTGATGACCTCGCCGTAGCCGTGCTTGGCGTAGAGCTCGCGCACGTAGGCCATCAGGTGATTGTAGACGACCGTTCCGCGCGCGGTGAAAAAGGGGCTCGCCGGCGCGATGGGGTCGAAGTGAAAGAGCCCCAGCTCCTTGCCCACCTTGCGGTGGTCTCGCTTTTTGGCCTCTTCGAGGGCCTTGAGGTGGGCGCGCAGCTCTTTGGGGTTCGAAAAGGCGGTGCCGTAGATGCGCTGCAACATCGGCCCCTTCTCGTCTCCGCGCCAATAGGCCCCCGCGACGCGCAGCAGCTTGAAGGCCTTGAGCCGGCCGGTGTGCTCGACATGCGGGCCCCGACAAAGGTCGGTGAAGCTGCCCGACTCGTAGAGGGTCAAGGTCGCGTCACCGGGGATGGCGTCGATGGCTTCGACCTTGAGCTTCTCGCCTTGGGCCTCGAAGTAGGCGACGGCCTCGTCGCGGCTGATCTCGCGGCACGCGAAAGGATGCTTGCCCTTCACGACCTCTTGCATCTTGGCCTCGATCGCCTCGAAGTCCTCGGGCGTGAGGCGATGATCCATCTTGATGTCGTAGTAAAAGCCGTCTTCGGTGTGCGGCCCAAAGCCGAGCTGGGCGTCCGGCCACAGCTGTTTGATGGCGTCGGCCATGATGTGCGCGGCGCTGTGACGCAGGGTCTCGAGCGGCGACAGGTCCGGCACGGACGGGTCGATCATGTGCTCGAGTTCTTGCTCGTATTCGGAGGCCATGGCTTCGCTCGGGGCCCCGCCCAAGCGGCGGGGGCCGCAAGCTAGCAGGCGGCCGCCGGGGGTCCAACCGACCGGACCGGGGGGCGGGTCGCCCGGCAAGAAAAAGGCCCGCGTGGGCGGGCCTGATTCGGGGACCCCGAGAGGTCCTTGGTAGGGCTGGGCGGTTTCGAACCGCCGACTTCCACCGTGTCAAGGTGGCGCTCTCCCACTGAGCTACAGCCCTTTGCTGGGAGCGGGTTGGTAGCGTCATCCGCCCCCATCGTCAAGGGATTTAGGCGAAGCCGGCGCCGCGCCCGAGTTCGCGCTACCGTCCCCCGGTGCGCGTCCAAGTCGGGCTGGCGGTGAGCGTCGCGGTGAGCGCGAGCTGTGGCCCCGCCCCGGGCAGCCATGCCCGGGCCGCTGCCGGAAGCTCGAAGGGACCCGCTCCCGCGTCGGGAAAAGCGGCTGCGCCGCTCCCCACCCCCACCGAGGGCCCAGCGGTGCACTGCTTCGCCGACGATCGCGGCCGGATCTGCTTGCGCGCGGCGGGCCAAGGCCCGGGCGCAGCCTGGGTGCACACCGACGAAGGGTGGCGCGCGCTCGGCCCGGATCTCGAGCTGAGCTTGGGTCGCGGGCAGATCCCGCGGGTCAAAGGCCAGGTGGTCGGCCCGAGCTCGACGGCCAAATTGGTCACGGGGCCCAACGGCGCGATCCGGATCCAATGCGAAGGCAACTTTCGACAGCTGATGCGGGAGGGTGTGGCCCCCGAGCTCGCCGAAACCAGCGTCCCGGACTTCGAAGGTGAGCTGTGCGTGCTCTTCGGCTTGCGACCCGAGCTCGGCCCAGGCGCTCCGGCCGAGGCCGAAGCGCTCCATTCGCTGACCGTCGACGAGTGCGAGCTCGAGATCCTCCGCTTGCCGGCCCCCGCTGGGGCGAGCGATCTGGCCCATCTTTGGCGTCAGGCCTTCCAGGTCTCGGAGATCAACCAAATGGTCGACGCGAAGCTCCCCGTCGACGATGCCGCGCAGCTGGCCAATCAGCTCTGCCACATCGAGACCCCCTGCGACCGGCCCGGTGTCTACGCGCTCGCCACCGCCGTGGACCTCGGCTACGGCCAGGACATGGTGGCGACGGCCTTTGGCCGACTCGACGCGCGCGGCCGCTGGTGGAACTTGGGAAGAGGCGAGGTTCAGTGGCGCGAGTACCACTGCCAACCCGAGTTCGAACGCAGCGGGCAAGACACGGTCAGCACGGCCCCACCCCACGTCGAAGGCGCCGGCCCCGATGGCGAATGCGACCCCGAAGGCGACGCGGACTGCATGATCGGCTGCTTCACCGGCGCTTGGACCCACCGCGAGATTCGGAGTCACGCGGGCGCTTGGTACGAATTGAGGGCGACGCAGCGCGAAGCGAGCGGCATTGGCCGGCGCGCGTGGGCCCCCGTCATCAGCTGGGACGCCAGTCGACCCAAGCAAGCGCCGACGGCCTGCAAAAACTAGAAAACACCGCGCAGATGCGCGATTTGGGGCGATTTTGAATCAGTAGGCCTCGCGCGCGTCCCTTCGCCCCCATGCTAGCGTCACGCATGACCGCCCGCCCCCGGCCCCGGAAATGGCTACGTAGCCTCTTGATGAGTTCCAGCTTGGCCTTGGCGGGCGTCGTGACCCTGGCCGCGCCCCGCATCGCCATGGCCGGCACCGACGGCTCGTGCCAGACGGCCGCCAACCTCGGCTCGAAGGTCTGGAACGAGACGCCCGACATGGTCAAGAACGCGGTGTCCAGCTCGGGCCCCTTTGGCGCGACGGCCATGAACGCGGCCAAGCTGATCGACAAGGGGATCAAGATCTGGAACGCGCTGGCCAAGGACAAGTCCTGGGCGAAGATCGGACCGCGGCGCATGGACTTTGGCGAGTGGAACCAAGGTCACCTGCTCGGCTTCACCGAGCGCATGTTCATCTCGGGCATCCCCTCCCCCAACCCGGTCAAGTTCGACTTTCACAAGACCGGCCACGACGGCGAGGTCAAGGTGGTCGTGTGCAAGGTCCCCAAACAAGGCCCCGCCAAGGTGGTCAAGAGCTTCACCGTCCCGGCCGATTCGCCCGAGGGCAAGGTCAAGTCCTTCACCATCGACAACGCCAAGGGACACGTCATCACCGTGGTCCTGCACGGCAAATCGCTGTCTCGCTCGCTGAGCTACAAGCTACGCGCGAAGCTGGTCTTCGAAGACGATGAACCCGAGCACGTGGTCTCGGGTCCGCGCGGCAGCAACGGCACCACCGTCAGCGGGACGCGCACCGAACCCAACACCCACACCGCCCCGCGCTGAAGGGCGGCCCGACGCAATCGACGCGCCCGCCGTGGATCATCCGGCCAAGAGCCCGGGCAGTCCCACCCGAGCGCGGCCGTCGTTGGTCTTGATGGAGAAGTCTGTGCCCGCAAACTCCCTGCCGGCGGGTCCGCACAAAAATGCGACGGCCTCGCCGGCCCAGGCGGCCGGGATGTGCGCCGTGGGATCCAATCGGCTGACGGCGTTGATGTCCGCGCGGCGGATTGACTCCATCATGGGCGTCGCCACCGTGCCCGGCGAAAGCCCGACGACATGGACGTCGTCATGACCGGCCTCGCGTAGCTCACGATGAGCCACTGCCGTTAGGCGCTGGGCTCCGGCCTTCGTGGCGCAGTACTGAGACCAGCCCGGTACAGCACCGTTCGCGGCACCTGAGCTCAAGTTGACGACGGTCCCCGCACCGCGGGCGATCATGTGGGGCAGGACGGCGCGAAGTCCATGAAGCACGCCCAAGAGGTTGGTCTGAACACTGGCGGCCCACTCAACCACGTCCACCTCCCAAGTGAGGGCTTGGGGGGCGACGCTGCCGGCGTTGTTCACCCACAAGTCGACCCGCCCCGTTGAGAACAGGGCCTCTTTGGTGCGCTGCAACGAGTCCCAGTCCCCAACGTCGCAGACGGCGCTCGTGGCGTCGCCGCCCGAGCGCCGGATCCCTGCCGCCACCTCCTCGAGTCGAGCCTCCGTTCGGCCCAGAAGCACGACCGAAGCGCCGTACTTGGCCAACGCGCGGGACGCCGCCGCACCGATCCCGCCCCCCGCGCCGGTAATGACGGCACGTCGACCGGAGAAATTGAGGGGTTGGAGGGACAGGCCTTCGACAGACTGCGACATGCTTCGAAGCTGCCCGGCCGACTCGTGGACGGGAAGACAATCCCGCGCATCCAAGTCGTGCGTATAGTGCACGAATGAATCAGCGGCAGTTGCAGGATTTCGTCGATGTTTGCGAGGCGGGGAGCTTCGCGGCCGCGGCCCGACGTCGCAATGTGGCGCCGTCGACGCTCTCGCGCTCGATCGCCGGCCTCGAAGGGGAACTGGGCGCGCGGCTGTTCGAGCGGAGCACTCGACGCCTTCGCCTCACCGACATGGGAGGTGAGTTTCTCGAGACGGCCAACCGTGTGACCCGCGACCTACGCGAAGCCGCGGAGCGCATCCGAGACAAACACAGCCGTCCTCGAGGACGACTACGTGTGACCGCCTCGAACTCCTTTGCCCAGGAGGTCGTCGTCCCCGCCCTCGCCGACTTCACCGTAGCGCAACCCGAGATCCAGGTGGATCTGGTGGCCGGCGACCAGATCACCGACTTGCTGAGCTCCCCCTTTGACCTCGCCTTGAGACATGGTCACCTTCGCAACAGTTCGCTGATTGCCAAGAAACTGTGCGACGTCCGCTACGGCCTCTACGCCTCCCCCGACTACCTCTCACGGGTGAAAGGACCACGCCAGCCCGAGCAACTCGAAGAACATGCCCTGGTGGGCTTCACACACCTGGCCTTCCGGGACCAATGGATCCTGCAGCGGGGGGCGCGTGAGGTCGCGGTCCAGGTGAAACCGCAGCTGAGGCTGTCGAGTGCCATCGCGCTTCGTGACTTGCTCCGGCGCGGACTGGGCATTGGCATGCTGCCCCACTGGTGCGACGCACAGGGGCTACAGCCAGTGCTTCGCGCTTACCGAGTACGCGGCCAGACGGACCGTTCGGCGATCTGGATCGTTCGGCCGAGCCGATTGCACACTCCAGGCAAGGTACGCGCGTTCACCGAATTCCTCTTGGGTCTGGGGCTTTGAACACCCACACCGCCCCGCGCTGACGGGCGCCCCGCTCAGCTCGGCCAGCAGCTGGGAAAACCCTCCGCTTGGAGGGTCTCGAGGACGGCCTGGCAGCCGGCGACATCCGTGATGGAGTCCAGCTTCGCTTGGGCCTCGGCGGCGCCGAGCTTCGAGGCGCTCTCCCCGGCTTCGACCTTCTGCTTGTGGCAGTCCACGTAGTTTTGGACGGCGAGCTTGCACTCCTCGACCGTGCTCTCGCGGACCACGGTCTTGGCCGCCCCCGCATCCTCGTCGCCCTTGCACGCCCCGAGGGCGGACACGCCCAAGAGCAAAGCGAGCCAAGGGCGCGAGATGAGCGCGGAACGGGTCGAGGGCGTACGCATGCCCGGAGCCTAGCCCAAGCCGGCGGTCCCCGGGGCGACTCGCTCACCGAGATGATCGATCCCCCGACCCGTGGCACCTTGAAAGTGACCCCATGGCTCGCCTTCGTCATCCCCTTCGCGCTTCCTTGCCCCTCGGCCGGGGCTTGGGTCTCGGTTTAGGCCTTTGCATCGCGTCGAGCCCCGCCATCGGCTGTGGCGGACGGGCCACCACCGAAGAAGGTGAGTCCGGCGAGTCGGGCGAAGAAAGCGCCGAGGAGAGCGCCACCGAGACCGGCACCGAAGAGGGCGAGGAGACGGGGGAGACCGGCGAAGAAGGCCCTCAGCCCACCGGCATGTGCGAGGCCTTCGTGGTGGACCACGAGACGGACTGCAGCATCGACTGCCCCATCGTGCTCGACGTCAAAGTGGGCTGCGACGACACCGAGTTCGGGGACCCCGGCCTGCGCGTGGCCCCGCGCGGTGACGAAGGCGCGTGGCTGGTGACCTCGAGCTCCGACCACGCGTGGATGATGCGCCTCGACCCCGACGCCAGCCTCGAAGAAGGAGAGCTCCCCTCCGAGTTTGCGCGGGGGACCATCAGCTTGGCCCTCGACCCCGCAGGCGAGCCTCACCTGGCGGTGGACGCCACCAACTTCGACGGCGGTGACTACGCCGGCGCGCTCACCTACTTGTCCTTGGGCGCAGGGGAGTATCTGCTCGAGACGGTCTTCGACCGTGACGACAAGTACATCCCCTTGTTCGACATGGAGATCGACGCGGGGGGCACGGCGCACGTTTGGTACAGCTCCGAGCCGCCCGACGAAAACTCCGAGGCGCGACGCAGCCCGAGCGGCGACTGGACGCAGCAGCTCGCGCCCGTGCCCGGCGACAGCGGCTGGCAGCGCTACACGGTCCTCGGCGACGGCACGCCGGTGGCCTTCGACTTCGATGACCCCGCGGGCAGCTGGTACCTGTGGGCGCTCCAAGGCGGCGACACCCGCCAGATCGGGACCGGCTGGGGCTCGAGCTATCCGGGCGCCTACGTGATGATCACGCCGCCTACCCTCCCCTCGCTCGATGTCGCCGGCCCCGACTTCGTCGTCGTCAAAGAGCACGTCAACAACGTGCGTGTCGCCTGGCCGACCGACAGCGAGTTCGGCGAAGTCTTCGTCCCCGAAAGTGAGCCGCTCGAGCTCAACTGCCTCGAGGGCGTCGACGGCAGCCCCGGCAGCTGCCCGGAGACCTGCGAGGAGACGGCCGAGGGACTGATCGAAGGCAGCACGGCCATCGCCCGCACGCGCGACGGTCGCGTCTGGGTCGGCTGGGTGGTCACCCACTACGATCAAAGCCGGGACGTCACCGAGAGCTGCGACGAAGAGGTCGGCTGTTGGTGCAACAGCTTCGTGACCCGCGAAGACAGCTGGTCCGAGATCATCTTGGCCGAGGTCGACACTCAGGCCGGCACCTTGGTCGAGCGCATGCGACTCGGCGAGCGCGACCCTTACGTGCAGGGCCGCTTCCTCGACTATCGCGAGTCGCCGCGCATCTTCGACATGCGGGCCTTCGACACCGACCTCGCCGTGGGGATGCGCGTGCGCGGCGACGAAGACGACCGTCCGCACATGCGGGTCATCCGCATCGACACCACCGGCATCGGCGGCTGATCGGAACGGATCAGATCGGGTCGCGCCCAATGGTCGCCGCGTACAAAGCCTCGAGGCGGTCGGCGTAGCGCTCTTCGACGTTGCGACGCCGCACCTTGCCGGTGGGCGTTAGGGTTCCGCCCGCCTCGCTCAGGGGCTCGGGCAGCAGCTCGAAGGCCTTGACCGTCTCGAAGCTCGCAAGCCCCCGATTGAGGGTGTCGACGTAGCTTTGGACGATCTCGCGGACCCGGGGATGGCGGGCCATCTCGGCGTAGCTACGCACGCCGAGGCGCTCTTCGCTGGCCAGCTTGAACATCTCCTCTTCGTCCAGCGCCACCAAGGCCACCGCAAAGGGGCGCCGATCGCCATGCACCGTCACGTGGGCCACGCCCCGGTTGCGCTGGAGTCGGCGCTCGATCTTCAGCGGCGCGATGTTCTTGCCGCCGGCGGTGATGATGATCTCTTTTTTGCGGTGGGTGATCCGCAAAAAGCCGTCCACCAACTCGCCGACGTCGCCCGTGTGCAGCCAGCCATCTTCGTCGATGGCCTCGGCCGTCGCTTCGGCGTTGTTGTGATAGCCGCGCATGATGTTGTTGCCGCGCAGCAATATCTCGCCGTCGTCGGCGATCAGGACCTCGCAGCCCGGCAAGGCCGGCCCCACGGTGCCAAATCGGTAGCGATCGGGGCGGTTCACATGCGTCGCGCCCGTGCTCTCGGTGAGGCCGTAGCCCTCGAGCACCAAGACGCCGGCCGCGTGAAAAAACTCGGCGATCTCGCGGGCCAACGGGGCCGCCCCCGAGACGAAAAAGCGCAGTCGCCCGCCGAGCAGGCGCCGGATCTCGGTGAAGACCATGCGGTCAGCGACCTTCATTCGCGCGGCGAGCAAGGTCGGCACCGGCTGGGCGCGCTGGCGATAGGCGCTGACCCGGCGCCCGATGTCCATGGCCCACGCGAAGAGGCTTTGTTTGGCCGTCCCCGAGTTGGCGACCTCGTTCATCACCCGGTCGTAGATCTTCTCGTAGACGCGCGGCACGGCGCCCACGAAGCTCGGCGCCACATCCACCAGATCGGCGGCGACCTTGTGGGGCCCCGAACCCATGGCCGTGGTCGCGCCCGAGTCGATGGCCGCCCAGATCATGTGCCGGGCGAAGATGTGCGCCAAAGGCAGGATCATCAGCTGCTCGTCGTTACGATCGACGGCGATGGTCGAGCGGATGGCCCAGGCCTCGTAGATGATGTTCTTATGGGTGAGCTCGACGCCCTTGGCCTGCCCGGTCGTGCCCGAGGTGTAGACGATCGAAAAGAGGTCATCGAGGCCGGGATGAGCGGCGCGACCGGCGATGGCGTCCGCCTTGGCCTCGACTTCGAGGGCCTCTCGGCCGAGGGTCTCGACTTCGTCGAAGGATCGAACCGGGACGCCTTTGTCGCTTTGATCTCGGGCCCCTTGGCCGCGCAGCAAGACGACACCTTCGACCGAGATGGGCGGACCTTCTCCGCCTTCGATCCGACGCCACTGCGCGTCGTCGTCCACGATGAGTACCCGACAGGCGGCGTCCTTCAAGATGAAGCGCGCTTCTTCGGGGGTGACCGTGGGGTAGATGGGTACCGAGACCCACGCGCCCATGGCGATGGCCACATCGGAGATGACCCAGCCCGCGGAGCTCTCGGCCGCGATGGCGATCTTCGCCCCTGGCGACAGATCGAAGGCCTCGAGCAGCCCGGCCGCAAAGGCCATCGAGCGGTCGCGCCAAGCACTCCAGGTCAAGGAGCGCCAAGCGCCGCGCACGCGGTAGCGCAAACCGGCGTGTTCCGGCGACTTCGCGACGCGGCTCGAGAACATGTCCGCCGCGTTGCGGTAGTTGAGGCCCTCGGCGGGGCGAGGGACGAATGCGGTCGGGGCGTCCGGCACGGGGCAGTCGGCGGCTCTCAGATACCGCATCGGGCTCTTGCGCGTCTTGCGCGTCTTGCGCAGGACGGTTGGGACGAACTTTCCGCCCAGGTGAAGCTGCGAAGCCGCCGGGAGGTCGGTGTCTCCGCGGGTCGAAGGGGCTAGACTCCGGCGGCAACTCTCCCGCAGCAGGGACTCCTTTTGCCCTCTCTGGCCGGCCAAGAACTCGACAAGTACGCGGTCCTCGAAGAGGTCGGCCACGGCGGCATGGCCGTGGTCTACCGCGGGATGGATCAAGTGCTCGACCGCGAAGTCGCGGTGAAGGTGCTGCACCCGCACCTCGCCGACCGCGAGGAGAGTCGGCAGCGGCTTCGCCGCGAAGCGCTGACCGTGGCCAAGCTGCGCCACGAGAACATCGTCGAGATCTACGACTACTCGGGCCCGGATGCGGCCGAGTCCTACATCGTCACGGAGTTCATCCACGGGCAGACCCTGCGCGACTGGCTCGACCGGCACTGGGTCCCCCACCCCGTGGTCGCGGCCTTGGTCATGTACCGCCTGTGCTTGGCACTCGAGCACGCGCACGCGATCGGTGTGGTCCACCGCGACATCAAGCCGGAGAACGTGATGATCCGGCGCGACGGCTGCCTCAAGCTGATGGACTTCGGCATCGCGCAGATCCTCGACCAGCAAAAGCTGACGATGACGGGGCAACTGCTCGGTAGCCCGGCCTACATGGCGCCCGAGCTGATCTGCGGCAAGCCGGTCGACAAACGCACGGATCTCTTCGCCTGCGGGGTGTTGCTCTACCAGCTCGCCACCGGGCAGCTGCCCTTTTCGGGCCGCAACCCGCACGAGGTCCTGCACAAGATCTCGGACGCGCAGTACCAGCCGGCGAGCCACACCAACCCCAAGGTCGACGACACCCTCTCGGAGCTCATCGATCACGCCTTGGCCCAAGAGCCCGGCGACCGCTTTCAAAGCGCGCGGGCGATGGCCAACGAGCTCGAGGACTACCTCGGGCGCTTCGACCTCGAGCCCGACGACATCGATCTGCGGGCCTACTTCAAAGAGCCTCGCGTCTTCTTGGACGAGTTCGACGCGCGCTTGTCCGAGACCCTGCTGCACAAGGCGCGGGCCGAGACCAAGGCCGGCCATCGGGCCAAGGCCCTGGGTCTGCTGGCCCAAGTGCTGGAGATCGACCCGGACAACAAAGACGCGCACAGCCTGGTCGACGAGGTCAAAGCCTCGGGCCGGCGCCTGCGCATCGTGGCCTTCATGGCCGCGGCGCTCGCCGTCGGGGGCCTGGTGGTCGCGGCCGTGACCATCTCGCGGGCCACGCAGCCCGCGGTGGCGAGCATCGACGCCGGCGGTGACACTACGATGGCCCGTCGCAACAACGACCCGGTCATCCCCGCCGATCGGCGTCCCAATCGGACTCCCGGCGCCACCGGGGCCCCGCTCGAGCCCGCGACCGGCGCGACGGCCGGTACGGGCAGCGCGGGCGCGACCGGAGGCGATCGACCCCGACCCGTGGGGCCCAAGATCCGGACCACTGGACCCGTGAGCCACAACGTGACTTGCCGGGTGAAGGTGCAGGGCTTGACGGCGGTGGAGCTCGCCAACCGCTACTACCGGGTGAAAGCCGGCGGCCAAAGCTACGAGATCGACCCCAAAACCGGCGAGGCGACCTTCGAGGTCCCGAGCCGAGAGCCGATCCGCACCTACCTCGAGGGCCCCGCCCGCAAAGGCGACGTCCGCATCGACCCCAGCGGCTGCAAGTCGGGCTCGACCACCATGGTCGCGCAGGCCCGGCCGGCCACCGTGCGCTTTCGCGTCGACGAGAACAGCCCCTTCAAGCCGCCCCTGGGCGATATTTCGCTCGAGTGCAGCTCCAACTGCTGGCGCGGCGGAGG
Organism: Polyangia bacterium; assembly: GCA_030431075.1. Taxonomy (GTDB): domain Bacteria; phylum Myxococcota_A; class Polyangia; order Nannocystales; family Nannocystaceae; genus JAUIJR01. The sequence goes on from JAUIJR010000029.1 coordinate 24,037, forward strand.
CGGCAAGACGGCGGCCATGGCGGTCACCTTCGACCCCCCGAGCCCCGATCAGACCAGCTGGGAGGTGGTCATCGTGGCCAATGTCGAGGGGGCCAAGCGGGACCTCAAGATCGAGCGTCGGGTGAACTCCAGCGATCGCCCCCAGACCATCGATC